>CAJWMA010000028.1 GCA_913042995.1 uncultured bacterium
GAGCAGGTTGCGGGCGGCGGCGGCGGCGGCATCAGCCGTTTTGCGGGCGCTCTCCGCGTTGGCCTTGAGCTCTCCGCGCAGGCTTGCGAGCCGCCCATTTGCCTCCCGCGCCTCCGCCTTTCTTTCTTCGAGCGCGACGAGCCGAGCGGTATGCTCCTTGCGTTTCAGGGCCACCACCTTGAGAGCCTTGTCGATCTCGATGGCGGCCTTCCACTTGTCGGCGACCATCCTGGCGGACTGGAGGCCGGCCGCGGCCTTGTCAAAGACAGCCTTCTGCGACCCCGCGGCTTCGCTGGCCGTTTTCGCCTCGCCGGTCAGCTGGCCGACTCGGGTTCGGGCGGCGTTCAGCTCGCCGACAGATTGATCGAGGGCCGCCTTTGAGAGGGTCCTCTGCTCCAGGACCCGGGAGACGCCGGCCGCGAGCTCTGCGGCCTTCTTCTGGGCCGAGGCGAGCGCGGCCGCGCTTTTCTTCAATTGGGCATCGTTCTTTTTCTCAGCCGCGGCAAGCTTGCCGTGCTCTTCTTCACGGGCGGCGAGAGCGGTAAGGGCCTCGCGAAGATCCGCGGCGGCTGCATCCGCGAGGCCGCGGTGCTTCTCAAGGTCGGAATTCGCCTGCGTAGCCGCGCCGGTTGCCGCCGCTGCCGCGGACTCGCTTTTATTGAGCGCGGCCTTCAGCTCTTTCGCGACGTTCAGGAGACGGGTCTGTTCTGAGGCGAGCTTGTCGTGTTCGGATTGGAGGCCGGCGAGGGGCTCCAGCGCCTTCTCGAGGCGAGCTGAGAGATTGACGGGGTTCAGTGACAGGTTGGCAACCCGCTTGCCATCGGCTGCGTTCCACATCCGGATCTCACCGTTCCAGTCCCCGGCGATGACGTGTTTGAAGTTGTGATCGACGGTTACCCGCAGGGCGAGATCACCGAACGCCTCAAAGGCGCGCTGCTGTTTTCCGCTCTGATCCCAGAGCTTGGTTACCCGGTCGCGTCCGCAGCTTACCAGCTGGCCATTTCGATGAAATTGCATGGCAAGCGTCCCCCCTCCATGGGCATTCCAGCGGCGAACCTGCCGGCCGTTTTCCATCTCCCAGAGGCGTATGGTCGAATCTTCACTGGCGCTCGCTATGATGTTCGAGTCGGCTCTCCAGCTCACCGCGGTTATCGCGCCGCCATGCCCCCCGAGGGCCAGGTATTCGCGCCCGGTTACGGATTCCCATACGTGAAGGCCGCCGTTGCGGTCTCCCGATGCCAGGAGCACTCCATCCGGACTGAACTCAAGGGAGAAGATCCAGTTGGTGTGCTTCTTGATGTCGTGCAGTAGTTCCCCGTCGCTGGTCGAGTAGATGCGCAGCATCTTGCTGGACCCGCCAAGGGCGACCATGCTGTGGTCGCTGGAGATGTCGGCCGCGAGGACGGAGTCGTACTCGTCGCCGAGCTCTACCACCCGTTCTCCCGTACGGACGTTCCACAGGACAACCTTTCCCGAGTGGGCTCCACGTCCGCCTCCGGCCAGCAGGAGCCCGGCGTTGCGGCTGAATTTGAGTATCTGGGCCGTACCTTCAGGGAAGGGGAGCACTCCGACCAGCTCACTGGTGCCGGTATTGTAGAGCAGGACCTGCTTCTGACCTGCCACGGCCAGCAGGGGAGCCCAGGGGCTGCAGGCCATCGCCGTTACGGCGCTGGTCTGCCGGGTCCTCACCACTGGCTCCAGGCTGAGACCCCTGGGCATCGGCGGCGGGCCCTCAGGTTTCGCTGTGGGTTCACTCACCGAGAGCTCGAGCTTGGGTTTGCTTGGCAGCTTGATCTTGCTGCTTTTGTTCTCCGGAGCCCCCCCCGCGATCCACTTTCGAACGGTCTCGAGGATTCCAGCCGCCATCTTGCCTCCCTTTGGGGGCATGTGCGGTTCTTCAAGGTGGGAGATGAGAGCGAACAGGCGGCTGGAGCCGGGCTCGCCGGGCTTGATCACTTTCCCGGAGCTTCCACCCTCCATCGTCAGTCCGTAGGTGTTGAGCGCGAGTCCGCCTTTCTTGCGGTCCTGGTTGTGGCACTTGAAACACTGGGACCGGAAGATTTCGGATATGTGGTCATCATAGGTGACCCGGGCGTCTTTTGATGCGGCATCTTCGCTTCGCACGGTAGAGATTGGGAGAAGGAAGCATCCGAAGAAGGCGAGCAGGACCTCGACAGGGAAAATTCCGGCTGTAGATGAGTTTCTGGAGTGCATGGCTGGGGTGTTCGTCAGTGGTTGAAGAGGAATTCCCGGGAGTTAAGCAGGGACCAGAAGAGGTCATCTAGGAACTCTTTCTGGTTGGGGGCAGATGCCTGGATGGATTTCAGACGCGCCAACTCTTTTTCAACAGGCCTGCGCGCGAAGCAGCGGAGGTACAATTCTTCTATGATCTCATCCGGGGTCTTTTTTTCATCCAGGCGAGCTTTGATAAGGCCGCCCTGCCTGATCTTCTGTTCGACGGTGTCTCCGTTAATCAGGTGAAGCGCCTGGGAGAGATTGGGCTCCATCTGGACCTCGCAGGAGCAGACGGTTTCACGCTTGGCCCGGCCGAAGGCCTGCAGGAAATAATTGGTTGTCGACCCATCGGCTATCTGGACCGCGCGCGCCCCCCTGGGGAGCCCGCGGAACTTGTTGCTGGTGTTGGTTACCTGGGTGATGCAATCAAGCAGGATCTCAGAACGAATCCTGCGTAGCGAGGCGTGCGAGAAGTTGCGGGTGTCCGATTCGTTTGAGCTGTTGGTCTGGGTTGCCAGCTGGTAGGTCCTAGATGTACAGATGTCTCTCACCAGGCGCTTGAAGTCGTATTTGTATTCTGTGAATCGGCGCCCCAGCTCATTGAGCAGCTCAGCGTTGGCCGGCGGGTTGCTGACTCTCACATCGTCGACCTCATCGATGATTCCCTTGCCGAAGAAATGAGCCCAGACCATGTTGGCGAGGTTGGTGGCAAAGAAGGGGTTCTCGGAGGAGACAAGCCAGTTGGCCATCGCCACCCTCCGGTCCTTGCCCTTGAGGTCGGGAGCTTCACCTCCAAGGAACTTGGGTGTCATGACCCGATTGCCTACCGGATGGCGCACCTCGCCACTGCGGGAGTTGAACACGATGGTCTCGCGAGGATCTTCGGCGCGCTTCCGGCCGATCTGGGAGAAGAACGAGGCGAAGCCGTAATAATCATCCTGGGTCCAGCGGTCGAAGGGGTGGTTGTGGCATTGGGCGCACTGGATCCTCATTCCCATGAAGACCTGGGCAACGTTTTCGGTCACCTTCAGGGTGTTGGTCTCGTTCTGGTAGTAGTTGGTGGCCGGATTTTTGAAGGTGCCGCCACTGGCGCCAAGCAGCTCGCTCACCATTTTGTCCATCGGGACATTGTTGGCGATCTTGTCCTGCAGCCAGTTGTAGTAAAGCAGCATCGACTTGTAGCTCACCTGGTTGGACGACCTGATCTGGAGAAGCTCAGCCCATTTCATGACCCAGAGCTCAACGAACTCTTTGCGGCCGAGGAGCTCATCGACGAGCTTCGATCGCTTGTCTTTTTCCGCGTTCGCAATGAAGCGCGTGTATTCTTCGGCGGTGGGCAGCAGGCCGATGATGTCGAGGTAGGCCCGGCGCAGAAAGACCTCGTCGGAGCAGAGCCCCGAAGGGGCGATGCGCAACTTGCCGAGCTTCTGGTTGATCAGGGTGTCGACGTAGTTATTCTCGGCGATCTTCGGAGACTGGAATTCGAGATCCTTGGGCAGGACGATGAAGTGGCTGCCAACGGTGAAGGTGTCGAAGCGCGCCATGATAAAGGCCTCTCCCCTGGCGCCCGCGCTCACGAGGCCTTCCTGGGAGACCTTTGCCGAGGTGTCGTTGTTGGACAGGAAGTAGGCCAGGCCGGTTACGTCCCGGGTGCTTCCATCGGAATACTTCGCCCGGACCGTCAGCTTCTGGGTCGCGCCCTCTCCATTGAGCACGGCGCTGGGCGGGTAGAATTCGATTCCCGTTGGATGGGGAATGTCGGCCGGGTCGCGGGGAGCCCGGGCCTCCAGCCAGCGCACCAGTGTGCCATACAGCCTGGAGTCTTTCTCAAACCGTTTCCCTCCCGTATGGCTGACCCTGCCGGCGCTCTTTTCAAGCAGCAGGCTGTCGTGCACCAGCGCGAGGTTGAGCCGGCGGCCGTTGAGTTCCCGTGTCAGCCTGTGGTAGTCGCCATCCGGGTCGAAGCCGAAAAGAGAGAGCCTGAAGCCATCTTTTCCGCGGGCCGCGCCATGGCAGCTCCCGGTATTGCAGCCGGCTTTCATGAAGATGGGCATGACATCGAGCTTGAAGCTCACAGGCCGCTCGATGGCGGCGTCCTTGACAGTGACCGGCAGCGAGATGGACTTTCCAGCCAACGCGATTCGGAGCTCGGTTGCGCCATCTTTAACCGGCAGCACGGTACCGCTCTCGATCTTCGCCAGGGCCGGCTCCGCAATGCTGTATTCCGCTTCGGAGGAGACGTCCCGGGTCAGGCCGTTTGAATAGAGCGCCTGGACAATGATCGACTGGTGGTCACGCCGGGTGCTGAGCTGGATGTCGCCTGGAAAGGCGGTGATCTTCACCAGCCCGGGGGCGTCGGCGCCGTTGACCTGGGAGAGAGCTCCCGCTATCAGGACCAGGGCTGGCAGGGATGGAAAGAGGCTGGTTTTTTTCACGATGTAGTCCAGGCTCTCAGGAGCCATCTTCTTTGCTCTTTTTGAATTGCAGGCGTAGTTTTTCCAGCCGGGTAAGGCGCTTCTTGGGCGGCGCCTTTGGAGGGGGAGGAGGTTTCGGTTTCTCAACCTTCTTGACCACCTTCGCCGGCGGTTTTTTCTTCGGTTTTGGCGGCGGCAGGGGCTTGTCGATTCGCAGCTCCGTACCTCCGGTCGCATGGACGATGGACTCTCCATTCTGGACAATCTCGACCCGGCAGGCGATGGTGCGATGCTTGCCCGCGGGACTGTCCTTGGCGACGGCGACCTTGAAGGTGACCTCCTTGCTGGCGGAGTCAATCTCCAGCCCGGGCGCCTTGACGTTGTGGGGCAGCCCGAAAAGGGTCAGCCGCGCCTTGCCTTCAAACTTTGTCCGCTGGTTAATCTTGCAGTAGATCTCGGTTGCCTGGCCCTGTTCAACCGATGACTTCTCGGCCGCGAGGTCAATATAGGGCTCCGCTACGCGCAGGGTGGCCAGCTGGGTGCTCGCCCAGATGCCTCCGGAGGAGCCGTTCACAGCGATCTTCCAGGCTCTTACCTGCGCGCCCCCGTTCGCGTTGAGGTTGATGATGGCCTCGTTCTTATCCTTCGCTATATTGACACCTCTTTGCGAGGAGACTCCCGGGGGATTGAAGACCATCTGGAGCGCGATGGGGGCGGTGAAGCCCTCCTTGCGTTCAGCTACGATCTTGAGGGCCATCGACCCATTGCGAACAATGGGCACCTTGGGCTCTACAATCCGCAGCTTGAATGGAGCCTCTTCGGTCACCGCGACAGCCAGGCCTTTCAGCGTGTGGTTCAGGTATACCGATTGTCCCGGGCTGCCGACCAGGAGGTCGATTCCGATACGAAATCCCCCGGAGATGTTCTTCTTTTCGTCAACATGGCTGGCGCGAACATCGCAGATCTTTCCGGACAGTGGAGCGTCGGCTGCCGCCTCGAACAGGACAGGTATAGTCGTCAGGTTCGCCGGCATGTTCTCGCCCTGGATGGTGATTCCCCCGGGCAGCTCGGCGCAGCTGAATGCCAGGTCTCCTCCAAAGTTCCTCCTGCTGACGGAGACCAGGGCGGTGTAGCGGTTTCCCCTGGGGACGGCGATCGACTGGCGCTCCTGGGAATAGCGCGCCACCCTTGGGATGGTCAGGCTCAGGCCGGGCTTTACAGGTGTGAGCTCAAAACGGTAAACGTAGTTCGGGCCGCCTTTGCCCAGGTGATCCCGTACTGTCAGCACATATTCCTTGGTCTCCGGGGCGGTGAAGCGGAAGTAGCTGTCGGGCCCGCGTGAGTCGTCGTTCCCGGCGATTCCCTTGCCGGAGAAATGGGCGATTCCTGTCACGGAGTCCAGTGGCGAGCGGATCCTGCGGCCGTAGAGCTCGACCTCGAAGACCTGGCCCTTGTTGGCCTTGAAGCGAAAACAGTCGACATCGCCAGGTTCGGAGATGATGCCGTTAAACGCCCCGGGGGCTGGTCCGACGGTGGCCTTTGCGTGGTTGTTGTTGGGCTCAACCTCGAGGGTGTTGTCGTATTTACTGAGACGAAAGAGGTTCCTTGAAGGAGACACTCCACCCGCATCCTGCAGGTGGAGCCCGAAATCTTCATCCGCGGCCTGGGGTGTGGTGATCTTCTGTTTACGGCTCCCGCCCGCGTCGCCAAGATAGGTGATCTCGGTTTCCTGGCCGAGCGGGGCGCCAGCGGGGAGGACTCCCATTGGGCGGGGGAATGTGCCGACATGAAGTCTGTAGCGGCAGTTGCCATTTCCTCCATAGGAGCTTTCACGAACCTGTACGTAGTAGCTTCCGTCTTCGGGCGCGATCACCTGGCAGGTTGAGTCCTGGCGCAGGAGGGCGGAGTCGTCAGAGGAGGCGATCTCGAATCGCCCGGAATTCATGATGGCGATATAGGGGTCGAAGACCGTATTGCCCAGCCGCATACCCTCGATCTCGGCCGAGATACGCTGTCCCTTCTTCACCTCGAAGACGTAGTAGTCGACATCTTCGCTCTGTACGATTCCGCTTACGGTGGAGTTGAGCGCGATTTTCTGTGGAGTGGCGAAGTCACTGTTGGGTTCTTTCTCGGGGACCTCCACGAGCGCGCCGACAAAGAATGTCTTCATGTCGGAGATTCCGGTAGCTGTGCGTAACCGCATGGCGTGGACGCCAAGCCGGCATTCGGGCGCGATCTTGATCTTCGCGAGCACATGCTTGGGATTGGTCACCTTGAGCTCGACCAGGCTGAGGCCCGGGGAGTAGAAGAGGATATCCTTAACATCGCCGAGCCGAGCTCCGTTGAAGTTGAGCTCCAGCTCCGTGCCGCGCTGGCCGCCCCTGGGGATGATTGAGCCAAGCGAAGGGGAGGCGGCGTACAGAAAGGTGGAGGCGAGCAGCAGAAGGCCGAAAGTGAAGAGGCCCGACGTGTGGAGGCGGCGGGGTTTTTCAATCCTTGTGTCGTTCTGAGTGGACATTTGATCCCTTTCCGTTGCCTTGAAACTCGCTTGTCGTTTTTCCTGGGCCGATAAGACGATCCGCTTTGCGTAAGGCCGGGCAAAACGAGGCGGACTCAAAGCGTGCTCAGGCCAGCAGCTCCTTGCGAACTTTGCCACCATCACAGATCTCAATCGGTCGGTCTCCCGGAGCCATGAGCTCCTTGTCCGCGACGATACCCAGTTGGTGGTAGACCGTGGTCGCCCAGTCGGCGACCGAGAGGCCATCTTCCTCGGGCTCGGTGGCGGTCGCGTCGGACTTGCCGTAAATGAGCCCCTTCTTGATTCCTCCACCGGCCAGGACGATGCTGAACACCTTTGGCCAGTGATCCCTTCCCGCGTTTCCGTTGATCTTGGGAGTGCGCCCAAACTCGGTCGTTACCACGACCAGGGTTGAATCGAGTATCCCGCGTGTTTCCAGGTCGCTGATCAGCCGGGCAAAGGCCTGGTCGAAGGCCGGCATCTGCCCCCTCATCGAGTTGCGGATATTGTTGTGCATGTCCCAGCCGCCGTAGGTCAGGGTGACAAACCGGACCCCGGCTTCCACCAGCCTCCTCGCCAGCAGCAGGCGTTGCCCGGCGGCGTTGCGCCCATATTCATCGCGCAGCTTGGCGGGCTCGGCGTTGATGTTGAAGGCCTCCTTGGCCTCCTTTGAGCTGATGAGGCCGTAGGCTCTCTGGTAGAACGTATCCATAGCCTCGAGGCCGTCGGACTTTTCGGTTTCCTTAAAGTGAGCGTTCACAGCCTCGAGGATCGAGCGTCTGCGGTTGAAGCGTTCTGATTTGATCCCGCCGGCGAGATTGAGGTCGCGAACCTTGAAACCGCCGCTGGCGGGGTCGCTGCCGAGGCTGAAGGGGGCGTAGGACGAGCTCAGGTAGCCGGAGCCGGCAAAGGTGTTAGGCTGCCCCGGTATGCAGACATAGGGCGGCAGGCTTTTGCGTGGTCCGAATTCGTGGGAGACGATACTGCCCATACTCGGGAAGACGAGCGCGGGACTGGG
Organism: uncultured bacterium; assembly: GCA_913042995.1. GTDB lineage: Bacteria > Planctomycetota > UBA8108 > UBA8108 > UBA8108 > UBA8108. The sequence continues at coordinate 8,186 of CAJWMA010000028.1, forward strand.
GCGGTAGCCCGTAAACATATTGTGAGTGCCGCGTTCGTGGGCCGCTTCGCCATGGGTCATCGAACGCACAACGGTAATCTTGTCGGCCACCTGGGCCGTTTTTTTCATGACCTCGCCGTAGCGCACACCAGGAAGCTTGGTGCCGATATTGCCGAGCTCGCCGCGGTAGGCCAGGGGAGCGTAGGGCTTGGGATCAAAGGTGTCCTGATGCGCCATGCCGCCGGGAAGGAAGATGTTGATGACGCTCTTGGCGGGACCTTCCTTGCTCTCGTAGAACTTCTGGTCGGCGCTTGCGGATTGAATACGAAAGTAATTATCGAGGGTCAGGCCCAGCCCGCCCAGGACTCCGACCTGCAGGAAATCGCGGCGGGAAGTCTTCAGGGGTGAAAGCCAGTTGGATGCAAGACTCTTCATCTCGGGACTCCAGAGTGTATGACAAGTAATAAACCAAGCTGAATAAGAGGCTTCTGCGCAGTAAAAGAGATGCTAATCCAAGCCTTTTCAGCTAGTCAACTTATTTAGCAAAAAGGAGTTAACAGCAGCCGTTCGGCTGGGGCAGCAGAGAAGCTCTGCATCCGGGTCTTTCCAGGCAGGACGGGTGTCTGGAGATCAGAAAAGGATCGCCCCGCGGGAGATTTTCCCCTCGATCATGTCCGAGTAGGCGGCGTTGATTTCCTGGAGGGAGTAGGTTTTTGAGACCAGGGAGTCGAGCTCGAGCCGCCCATCGAGATAGAGTCCGGCGTAGAGGGGGAAGTCGCGCTGCGGGTCGCAGGAGCCGTAATAGGATCCGAGAACAGTTTTTTCCTGCCGGGTGATAATGGAGCCGGGGAAATCAGTCTCGCTTCCCATTGGTGAGAGGCCTACAAGGACAAGCTTCCCTCCGGGACGAACGGCGCCGAAGCTCATCTCCTGGACCTCCGGCGAGCCGACCGCCTCGAAGACGTAATCCGCGCCACGCTGGCAGGTCCGCTTCAGGATCTCGGCCTGTGTCGATTCATCAGCTTTCAGAGTCTCGGTGGCGCCGAAGGCGCGCGCCATCTCGAGTTTCGAGTCGTAGCGATCCACAGCGATGAGTTGTTCCGCTCCAGCCAGCCTGGCTCCAGCCAGTATGCTCAGACCCACCCCGCCCATCCCGTAGATGGCGACCGACGCTCCGCGTTCAACCCGCGCCGTGTTGAGCACCGCGCCGAGGCCGGTCGTTACCGAGCAGCCGATCATAGCCGCGACCTCGAGTGGAACCTTCGGGTCGATCGGAACGCAGCTTGCCTCGGGAACCACCGCGTGGTCGGCGAAGCAGGCAAGGCCGCAATAATGGTAGACGGGCTGCCCATCGAGAGCCAGGCGGGTTGTCCCATCCAGCATGGTTCCTTCCCAGAGAGGCCTCTGCCAGGTTTCACAGAGGGCAGGTCTTCGCCTGTCGCAGAAGAAGCAGCTTCCGCAGCCGGGTGCCCAGCTCAGGGCCACCTGGTCGCCCGGACTGACGGAGCTGACTCCCGGTCCCGTGGATTCGACAATCCCCGCGCCCTCGTGCCCTGCCACCGCAGGGAGGGGGTGTTCCGTCGCGCCTGTACGGACATTCCAGTCGCTGTGACAGATGCCGGCGGCGCGGATCCTGACCAGGACCTCTCCCTCTGCCGGGGGGGCCAGCTCAAGGGTTTTGACCTCGAAAGGTTGTCCTGCTCGCGTGACGACGGCCGCCTGTATTTTCATCGATGCCTGCTACCGGAGGACTCCTGGTTGGTATCCGATCCTCGAGTAGACCATAGGCACGCAGATCCGCTGGTCAAGAAAGACTCGGCCAGAGACCGTTTACCAGGGAGGGCCTTCCCGGCGTCAGAAATAGGCTTCCCAGCGATTGCCTTCGTATACGCAGGCCTGCCAGATCAGCAGGAGGAGGAAGACAGAGCCGCTGCAGAGCAGAATCAACTGCCAGAGGTCGACAAATTCCTCGTCCTCCGTAGCGGGCGTGAAGAGTTCCGCTTTAACTTCGGCACCTTCGTCATCCACGGTTTTGGCCGTGGCTGCAGCACCTTCAGTGTTGGCTTCCGTCATCGCGGCCGCATCTCCATAGGCGGAGGTCAGGAACACCTTGCCGCTGAAGCAGATGATCATCAGGCAGGAGAGCAGGGTCAGGACCAGGGCCTTCTTGCCCTCGCCGGCCTTGGCTGTGCTGACGGTGCGCAGAAAGCTGTCGTCCGGTTTCTTACCTACGTGGAAGCATTCCGGGCAGGTGACGATATCTTCCGAGTAGGTCGCCGAGAGAGCGAGAACCGAGTAGCATTCGCTGCAGATGAAGTCGAGCCTCTTGCCGCCCGAGGCTTTCGCGGGCGCGGGGCTTACGGACTTTTTCGGCTTGGCGGAGCCTTCCTTGGAGGCGAACCCCTTGCTCTTCTTCTTGCCCTTCTTGGGCGCCTTGAAGCTTTTCTTCCTGGACGAGCCGGTATCGTCTTCTTCGGATTCGTCGAGAACCATCTCGGTGTCTACATCCGTGTCGCTGCCGCCATCGTCTTCCAGCTCAGGAACTTCTTCCTCGATTTCGGAGCCGATATCTTCCGGCAGGCTGTCGGGAACATCAGGAAGCTCCGGAGGCTGGTCATCCTCGCTGAGTACATCGGTGGCATCCTCGGCCTCGTCATCTGCGAGCAGGGCATCCAGCTCATCAGAGGAGAGCTCCGCGGGCTCGGCGCCGTCATCGTCTTCCGCGGGGGAATCGGCTTCGGACAGGAGAGAGTCGAGCTCTTCTTCGGAAATCTCGCCGCCGGAATCTTCATCTCCGGACTCAACCTCGAGCAGATCATCGTCGCTCAGCAGGTCATCGTCTTTAGATGAGTCGTCGTTAGTATTTTCTGCGTCGCCTTCTCCCAGGAGATCGTCCAGATCGTCGTCGTCCAGATTGATCTCTTCGAGCGGATCGTCAGCGAAAGAATCTTCGTTTTCGTTAGCCATAATGATTCCTCGGAGTTTAATTTTGTCTCTGATGTGCAGACCCCGCGACACCAAGACCTTAGCTGTTTTATGTTATCACAAGGAAAGTCGCCGGAACCGAAAAAATACCCGCAAACACGGATGTTCAGTCTTTGTTAATGCTTACAGGCAACGGGTTTGGCGAAAAAAAGGGATCGAATAGCATGGATTGCTTCACGCGACCGGAATTCTGCGTAACTTCCGATAAACGGGTCGCTGCAGGGGTTTGGCCTGCAGCGGCATTACCGATGTCGGCTTTCCCGGGTGGTGAACTGGAGCCCTGATTTCAAGTTGGCTTGACACGGTGGGGCGGAGTCTTAGGATGATGGTATGAGCCGGTACAGGTCCAACGCAGACCAGAGACGTAGAGCGCGGGCTATAGAGTTCGCGGCGTCTTGCCGGATTCGGGGGCGGCCATCGACCGCTGTCGCCGATGAGGCGGGTTCTGGACCCGCCGGAACAGGTCGAGAAAGGAGGTGGTCAATATATGTATCATTCTATGGTGATAAGTGAGGTGGTGACCTCCTGATTGATTGAAGATCCCGAGGGTGCTTGCCGGTACCCCCCGGACTCAGGAGAGTCAGGGAGGATCCAGGCGCCACCGGAGCCCTGATGGTCCGCATCATCGCCTGCGGGAGGCCTCTCCAGAGGCCGGCCATCAGGGCTTTTTTATGTTCTTATAAGCGACCCGTCAGGCGCCGCTCTCGATGCCCATTTCTTCAAGCACGCTCGCGATGGCCGCCAGCAGATTTTTTACGTCGTTCTGCTCGATACGGCCGATGTTGCCGATACGGAAGCAGTCGGCATCGCTGACCTTGCCGGGATAGATGACCAGGTCTTTCTCGCTCAGCCGGGTATAGAACTCGGTGAAATCAAAGGCCGGGTGGGTCGGATAGCGGAACGAGGTGATGATGTAGCCCTGGTCTTCACGCGGCAGGTATTCCTTGAAGCCCAGCGCGCCCATTCCCGCCACCAGGGTATCGTAGTTTCCACTGTAGCGAGCCGCCCTGCCGGCGACCCCGCCTTCTTCGGCCAGCTCTTCGAGCGCCTTCTCAAAGGCCAGGATCGTATGGGTTGGCGGTGTGAAGCGGAACTGGCCATTGGACTCGAGTCCCTTCCATTGGGCGAAGAGGTCCAGGCTCAGGCTGCGGGCCTGTCCCTCACAGCGCGCGAGCTCCTCGCCGCGGCAGATGGCGAAGGAGAAGCCGGGGACGCCTTCGATGCATTTATTGGCGGAGGAGACCAGGAAATCGACCTTGGCCTTCTCCAGGTCCAGCGCAACGGCCCCGAAGCTGCTCATCGCGTCTACGATATAGGTTTTGCCGCGCTCACGGACGAGCGCCCCGGTCTCCTCGACCGGATTGATGATCCCGGTGGTCGTTTCACAGTGGACGATGGCTACGGTCGTGATCGAGCCATCCGCATCGAGGCGGCTGGCGACCGCGTCCGGGTCGGTCTTCGTGTTCTCGCCGCAGCGCAGAGCCTCGCATTCGATTCCCAGCACGCCGGCAATCTTCAGCATTCTCTCGCCATAGGCGCCGTTGATGACCACCAGGAGCTTGCCGCCGGGAGGTACCGCTGAGCCGATCACGGATTCCACCCCGAAGGTTCCGCTCCCCTGCATGAGAGCGCACTCGTAGCCTTTTTCCCTGGAGAGTCCGGCAAGGCCGAGGAGGCTGTTGCGGATGGTTTCTATCGCCGCGATGAAGGCGGTGTCGCGCGAGCCGAGATCTCGCAGCATGGCCTCTTTGACCGTGGAGCTGGTGGTCAGCGGCCCCGGAGTAAAGAGGAGCTTGTCTTTTTTTTCACCGGCGCGGTCCGGGCTGGTCATGTCGTTATAGAGTCCTTTCCTACCACGGCATCGAGAAGGTCTTGACGTAGGTCATTCCCTTCATAGCTTCGATGACGCCCTCCTTCACCCCGAGCCCCGAATCCTTGACCCCTCCGAAAGGAGAGCACTCGATTCGATAGCCGGGCACCTGGTTGATATTGACAGTCCCTGTCTGGATTCCTTTGACCGCGCGGATGGCCCGGTCCATATCCCGGGTTACGATTCCCGAAGAGAGGCCGTAGGCGGTGGCGTTGGCAAGAGAGATGGCGTCTTCGATATCGCTGACCGACATGATGGGGGCCAGCGGACCGAATGATTCTTTGACGACCATCTCCGCATCCCGCGGCACATCCGCGATAACCGTGGGGGTCATCAGGGCGCCCTCTCGCGTCCCTCCCAGGAGCACACGGGCGCCGAGGGCGACCGCATCGTTGACGACCTTCTCGAGGTAGATCGCCGCATCCTCGTCGATAACCGTTCCAACGCGGGTGCCTGGGTCGCTCGGGTCGCCGTAATTGTATTTGCCGGCCTCTTCGACGAAGCGTTCCGTGAACGTTTCAAGGATCGCCTCATGCACCAGGAGCCGCTTGACCGCCGTGCAGCGCTGTCCCGAGTTTCTAAAACAACCCTCGGCGGCAAGGTTGATCGCGAGGTCGAGGTCGGCATCCTCCATGATGATCAGGGGCGAATTTCCCCCGAGCTCGAGCACCAGCTTCTTATAGCCGGCGCGCTCGGCGATCATTTTTCCCACCACCTCTCCTCCGGTGAAGCTGACCACCTCGACGCGCGGGTCGGTGACCAGGGTGTCGGCGACCTCCGAACTCGGCCCAACCAGGACACTCAGCATCCAGCCCGGCAGACCCGCCTCGTAGAGGAGCTCGGTGATCTTGACGGCGACCAGGGGGGTCTTGCTCGATGGCTTCAGGATGGTAGCCGCGCCGCAGGCGATCGCCGGGGCGATCTTGTGCAGAACCTGGTTGAGTGGGTGGTTGAACGGGGTGATTGCCGCGACCAGCTTGTGCGGCTCACGGAGGGTGAAGATCTTGCGGGATTTTCCATGTGGAGAAACGTCACAGGAAAAAATCTCCCCATCGTCCTTCAGCGCCTCCATGGCGGAGAACTGCAGGACGTCGTGTCCGCGTCCGACCTCGTAGGTGGTCTCCTTGAGGCAGAGCCCCGATTCCGCTGTGATGAGCGAGGAGAACTCCTCGGCTCTCTCCAGCAGCATGCGGCGCGCCTTGTCGAGAATTTCATAGCGTTGGTAGCGGCTCAGCGTCTCGCCGCCTTGCAGCGCCGTCTCGATGGCCTCAATGGTTTCGGTCTTGCCGAGGTTGGCGACGGTGCCGGCCACCTCCCCGTTGTAGGGATTGTAGACGGACAGCTTGTCTTCCCGGTTGACGGCCTGCCCGGCGATGTAGCAGGGATAATCGTTCATGTCTGGATTCCGTTGGTGGTGAATTCGAAGATGTCGAAGTTTCTCAGGTCCCCGGTTCTCCTGGAATATTCGACATTGATTTTTTCCGACAGTAAAAAAGGGACCATCTCTTCATAGCGTCCTCCGTGAGAGCGGAGGCCATCCCGGATGGCCGCGAGGTCATGGTAGTCCGGGGTTCTCCCAATGACGACATCGCGCCCGGACAATACCACGACATCCCCGATCCTGTCAGCCGGAAGCTCGAGTTTGCGCGCGGCCGTAGGCCGGTCATACGCCTCGGTGATACCATCGAGCTCGAGCAGCCGGGAGATAATCGTTCCGGCATCGATGGAGTCCGGAAGATGTACGCAGGCCAGCGAGCCCAGGGCCCCATGGTGAAGAACATAGGGGTCGGTGATGGGCAGGATGACCTTGACCTCTTCCTTGAGCTCTTCAGAGAGCAGGCTCTCGAGGTAGATCACGTTGGGCTCTCCCGCGGCGGTCTGCTTGGAATTCATTCCATGGTCGGCCGTCGCTCCGACAACGGCCCCCAGGTCAAGCAGCCGTCCAAGCTCGTGGTCGAGGGCCGCGTAGAAATCGAGGGACTCGGTGTCTTCCGGGGTGAACTTGTGCTGCATATAGTCAGTCAGCGAGAGGTAAAGAAAATCCGCTTTTTCCCGTTCGATGAGGGCAACTCCCGCCTTGAGAACAAAGAGGCTGGCGGCCGCGCTGTAGATCTCCGGGGCCGGCTCGCCAACCAGTTCCTCTACGCCTGAGATTCCATGGGTGCCCTCGACGGCCTGGTCGGCCTTTTCGGCAGAGAAGGCGATGCCATCGAGTTCGTGAGAGAGGATGTCCCGGAGTTTTTCCTTCGCCGTAACCATCGCCACCTTCCGACCGGCCTGTGCCGCGGCCGCAAGGATCGTTCCGCAGCGCAGGTAGGATGGCGAGTTCATCATCACCTCCTCTCCCGTTTCCGGGTCGAGAAAGAAATTTCCGCTGATCCCATGAACAGCCGGCGGCGTTCCGGTAGTGATCGAGGAGTTGTTTACGTTGGTGAATGAGGGAAGGGCGCCGCGGGCCATGGCCCGGAAGGCGCCTTCCTCGAGCAGCCTGGCCAGCCTGGGCATCCGGCCGAGGGCGAGGGAGGTGTCGAGGTATTCATCCGCGCACCCATCGATGCAGATAACGGCTACTGGCCGCGCGGGCGGGCGGTAGGTCCTGTCGTTGACTGTAAATTCATTTGTGGCGGGCGGCATGGGCCTTCATTTCTGTTTGCTGGGTCCAGTGTGTCGACTCGAATGAGCCGGAATACCGGGGCTGAGGATAGATATACAAGGGATCTATTTCCAGCGTGAAACAGACGGCCGAGGCCTCCAGGGGACAATAAGGTCCGAAAAACAAGATCAGGGTCAAGAAGCCGGGGCCGCCTTGGCGAAGAACCCTATAGGGAAGAAGAATCCCGATGAGGTTTCAGCGCGATCTTCTTTAGAGGTTGTTGGGGACGGCTCCTCCCCGATTCCGGTGCTGGAGGAAGATTTTCAATTCAGGAGCAGGAGATCAGAAATGACATTCTCACGAGGCGACCTCCGGGTTCTCTCGGCTTCCGTTCTGTTCCTGGCGCTTCTGCAGGCCAGCTCCTGCGATCACCCCGTCTCCCGGGAGCGGGAAGGAACCGGCAAGGTTCTCGCCCGGGTTGGCGACGAGGCGGTTACGGTCGATGAGTTCAAGGAGGCGCTCGCCAGGAGTACGGAGAAATACCCCAGGATCTATTCCGGCGAGCGTAAGAGTGAAAGGCTTCTTCGTCACCTGGTTGATGAGGAGGCGCTTTTCGCCCAGGCGATGGAGGAGGGCTATGACAAGAATCCAGCGGTGGCCGGCGAGCTGCGGAGGCTGGTTGTGGGCGAGTATCTCAAAAAGAAGCTCATGCCGCTTCTGGATGGGGTGAAGGTGGCTGACGAGGAGGTGTCGAAACACTACAGGGAGAACCTGGAGAGGTACCGGACCCATGAGCTCGTGAGGGCCGCGGTGATCTCGTTCAGGGTTCCTCCCGGGACGGACGAGACCGGCAGGAGCGCGCTTCTTGAGAAGGCCGCTTCTGTCCTCGAGGAGGCCCGAGATCTGCCCGGCAGCGTTGCGGGTTTTGGTGAGCTCGCGGCCAGGTATTCTGATGATTCGAAGACCAGGGCAGGCGGCGGGGATATCGGCTGGATCGTCAGGTCATCGAAGGGTTCCGGCCTCGACCCGAACCTCCGCGCTGAGATCATTCAGCTTCAGAAGCCAGGGGCCTTGTCCTCGGTGATTGAAACGGATAAGGCCTTTTATCTCGCGAAGGTGATGGATCTCAGGCCAGCTCGTCAGCGTCCTCTCTCGGAGGTTCGCTCCGCGGTCCGAGCGATGCTGCTCAACGCCGCCAGGGATGCGGCCCAGGAAAAGTTCTACCGTGAATTGAGAGCCCGCCGAAAAGTTTCCATCAATCTCGAGCTGCTGGAAAAGCTGGAGATGCAGCCCGCCGCGGACTAGGTCCGGCTCTCGCCGGCGGACGGCTACCCCCGCCCGCCCGGCGGCTCGTCGCTGAAGACGCCTTCGCCGTGATAGGCCGCGCTGAGCGACGCGTAGAGTCCGATCTCCTCGTCCAGCGCGGCGGGGAGGATTCGGCAACAGGCGAGGGCCTCCTTCCGGGCCTCCCGTTCGAGAGCGCGCTCCATCGCGGGCCGGAGGAATTCTTCGCAGCGGGTGAAGATGGAACCGATGACGACCAGCTCGGGATTGAGGATGTCGATCACCATGGCCAGTCCCTGGCCGAGGCGGTCGCCGGAGATGTCGAGTATTTCGATGCAGAGAGGGTCTCCGGAGCGGGCGCCGAGGCCCACATCGCGGGCGGTGAGGGCTCCATCTCGGAGGCAGGTTTCTTCGGGCCAGGCCGCCCGCCTGTCGACGGCGAGCTGCTCGATGCCGCCGCCGGAGCAGAAGCCCTCGAAGCTGCCGGCCTTGCCGCAGCCGAGAGGGCCATCCGGCGAGAGCCGGATGTGGCCTATTTCGCCGGCGTAGTTCGAGGAGCCCCTGTAGAGCTCTCCGTTGAGGATCAGCCCCGCTCCAAGGCCGGTTCCGAAGGTGAGGAAGAGCAGGTTCCGGGCGGGCTCGTTTTTCCCAGCGCCGAAGTGATACTCGGCCAGGGCGCCTGCATTGGCATCATTCTCGAGGTGAATGGCCGCCTGGGGAAAGGCCGCTCTGAAGAGGTTCACGATGGGGACGTCGCGCCAGCCCGGGAGGTTGGCAGGCTCCTGGATCAGGCCGGCTTCCCGGTCCATCGGCGAACCGCAGGAGATGCCGACAGCCTTTGGACCCGCGCCACCCCCCGCCGCGGCCTGCCTGTCGGCCTCCTCCAGCAGCAGGTCAACGGTTTCTTTCCAGCCGAGTGCGCCCTTGCCGGTCGTGAAGGATGCGGATGCAAGCAGTCGGCCCTGCCGGTCCGCGGTGCAGACCGCGCAGGTCGTACCGCCGATATCTATTCCGAGGTAAGTTTCAGCCATGCCTCTATTGCCGTGACCGCATTGGTCTTCTCCCGTGTGTTCAGTATAGTGTCACTCTATAGCAAGGATCCGGGGGGCGGCCCCTCGATGTGCATTACGACAGGGTAGCAACTGCCGCGGCAAGAGTTTATTGGTAAAGGGCGACGGATGAATTTCTCGACTACCTGGCAGGCCGGGATGGACGCGCCGAAGCGGTTCGTTCAGGGGCGCCTGCCCGAGCTGTTTCTTTTTATCTGCGGTCTCGTGTTCGTCTCAGGATGCGCTGGACGCCAGCCCACGGGTCCGGCGGGCTTCCCGGTGAAAGACCCGCACTCTTTCTCGAGGCCGGCGGAGGTTTCCGTCACCCACCTTACCCTCTTTCTCGATGTCGATTTTGAAACCAGGACAATCAAGGGAGAGGCCGCCTGGCGGATCAGGAACCCGGGCGGCGCCCGCGAGCTGCGGCTCGACACCCGGGGGCTGACGATCAGGCGGGTTCAGCTTCTCGAGGATGGCCGCATCTCCGAGGGGAGCTTCTCGCTTGGAGAGCGGAAGCCTCTCCTTGGCCAGGCTCTGCTCGTGCGTATCGAGCCGGGGACGAGGGAGGTGTTGATAGCGTATGAGACCACGGGAGAGGCTGATGCCCTGCAGTGGCTTGCTGCCCGGCAGACCGCCGGCAAGAAGGAGCCTTTTCTCTTTACCCAATCACAGGCGATCCTGGCGCGAACCTGGCTCCCTTGCCAGGACACTCCTGCGGTCAGGTTCACCTATACCGCCGCGGTCGAGGTTCCCGGTTCGCTTTCGGCGGTGATGAGCGCCGGCCGGAAAGGGGATCCGAAAGAGCTGCAGGGCGGAAGAAAACGTTTCCTCTTTGAGATGCCCCAGGCCATCCCGTCCTACCTGATGGCCCTGGCGGTCGGCGATCTCGGATTCCGCCCCCTTGGCAGGCGCTCCGGTGTCTATGCCGAGCCGGCTGTGGTCGAGAGCGCGGCCTGGGAGTTTGCTGATACCGAGAAGATGATGGAGGTCTGCGAAGAGCTCTTCGGGCCTTACCGCTGGGGGCGCTACGACATCCTCGTGCTGCCGCCGAGCTTTCCCTTTGGCGGCATGGAAAACCCTCGCCTCACCTTCGCGACGCCGACCATCCTGGCGGGAGATCGTTCGCTGGTCGCTCTCGTCGCCCACGAACTGGCCCATTCCTGGTCCGGGAACCTCGTTACCAACGCCACCTGGGATGACTTCTGGCTCAACGAAGGCTTTACGGTCTACCTGGAGCACCGGATCATGGAGCGGCTCTACGGCAAAGAATACGATGAGATGCTGGCCCGCCTGGGTCTCGATGAGCTCAGCGAGACGATCCAGGAGTTGCTTGAAGATAATCCGGCGGATACGCACCTGAAGCTGCGTCTGGACGGCCGCGATCCAGATGATGGCATGACGGATGTCGCCTACGAGAAGGGCTACCTTTTTCTGAGGATGTTGGAGGAAGCCTTTGGCCGTGAGCGCTGGGATACCTTTCTGCGCTCCTATTTCGACCGGTTTTCCTTTCAGCCCATGACCACTGAGGGCTTCCTGGATTTTCTCGACAAGGGTCTGCTGGCGGGTGACCGGACCCTGGCGAAGAAGCTGAGGATTGATGAATGGGTCTACGGCCCGGGCTTGCCGGCCAACCTTCCCCTGGTGCGTTCGGATGCGCTCAAGAAAGCGGCCGCGGCCGCAGGGTATTTCGCCGCCGGCCTTGGAGCTGAGGCCCTGAAGACCGATGGCTGGACGACGCACGAGTGGCTCCACTTCCTGCGCCACCTTCCAGCCGGCCTGGCGGCTGGCCGCCTGGGCGACCTGGACCGGGTGTTTGGGCTCACCGCGTCGAAGAACTCGGAGATTCTCTGCCAGTGGTTCCTGGCCGCTCTCCCCGCCGGCTACAGTCCGGTGATGAAGCCGCTCGAATCTTTTCTCGTCAATGTCGGCAGGCGAAAGTTTCTCAGCCCGCTCTACAGGGAACTGGCGAAGACTCCCGGCGGTCTCAGGCGGGCTCGGGAGATCTACGCCCGGGCCCGTCCGGGTTACCACCCGGTGGCGATCGGGACCATCGATGGGATCCTGGGCTGGAAGGACTGAAGCTCACTTCTCAGGCGCCTCTTCCTCCCGCAGCCGAAGATATTTTTCGAGCTCAAGTACCTCTTTCAGCTCCTCGAAGCTCATCATGTCCTCCTTGAGCGCCGCCGCGCTTCCATCTTGCAGGAAGGTCTTCGCCAGCGATTCGATAGCCCGCGCCGCCGTCAGCAGCGTCTCGATCGGCGCGACCACGAACTTGAAACCCAGCTCTTCGAGCTCCGAGGCTGTCAGCAAGGGGGTCTTTCCGAAGGAGAGCATGTTGGCGAACTTCGGGTAATGGACCTTCTCGGCGATCGCGGCCAGCTCTTCTTTTGACTGGGGAGCCTCGACGAAGGCGACGTCGGCCCCGGTCGAGCAGTAGCGGTTGATTCTCTCGATGGCCGCGTCGATGCCCTCGCTCTGGCGCGCATCGGTCCGTGCGAAGATCACGAAATCGTCGTCCTGGCGCGCATCGAGGGCGGCCTCGAGCTTGGCGGTCATCTCGTCAGAGGAGATGACCGCGTTGCCATCGAAGTGGCCGCAGCGTTTCGGAGAAACCTGGTCCTCGAGGAGGATTCCCGCGGCGCCCGCATTTTCAAAGGCTTGAACGCACAGCCTGACATCAGCCGGCCCTCCGTAGCCAGTGTCTCCATCGGCGATCAGGGGTATTGAGATCCGCCGCGCCATGCGCTCGACCGCGGCGCTCATTTCCCCGAGCGTGAGGAAATTCAGGTCGGGGAGACCGCGGAGGCTGGCGCTGGCGCCGAAGCCGCCAAGGAAGACCGTTTCGAAGCCGGCGCGTTCGACCAACAACGCGGTTAGAACATCGTGAGCGCCCATGGATCGGATGATCCCGGGCTCCTCGAGAAGCCGGCGTAGTCTTCGAGATGGTTTTTCTTTCGCGTTCATTTCCAGGCCTTCTCTGCCGTTCATTCTCGCATGCCCGCTTTATCGCCCGCGTGCTATGCTGTCGCTTACAGTCTAACTTGACTTGAGGAATGAACAAATGCCCGGAATAGATCTCTTTCGTCTGGATGGAAAGGTGGCGCTTGTTACCGGAGGTACCAAGGGGCTGGGGCGCAGCATGGCCGATGGGCTTGCTTCTGCGGGAGCCGATGTCGTTATCTGCAGCCGCAACGGTGAAGAGGCCGAGGGCGAGGCGGCTCTCCTGGGCGAGGAGACCGGCAGGCGGACCCTCGGTGTCCGTTGTGACGTAACGGATCCTGGAGAGGTCGAGGCCCTTGTTGAGGCGACCGTTTCGAAGCTGGGGCGCCTTGATATTCTTATCAACAATGCCGGGATCAACATCCGCAACCCGATCGAGGAATTGTCGCTGGAAGAATTTGAAGAGGTGATGAGCGTCAATGTTCGCGGCCCCTGGCTCTGCTCCAGGGCGGCGATCCCTCACATGCGGGCGGGAGGCTACGGGCGAGTGATCAACATGGGCAGCACGCTGAGCGTGGTGGGGGTTCCGGGCCGCACGCCCTATGCATCGAGCAAAGGGGCGGTTGCGCAGATGACGCGTGTCCTCGCGCTCGAGTGGGCCGAGGAGGGGATCACCGCCAACGCGATCTGCCCCGGGCCGTTTTTGACTCCGATGAACGAGCCGATCGTAGGCCAGCCCGAAACGGAGCGTTTTATTCTCGGCGAGGTGCCGATGGCCCGGTGGGGTGAGATGACCGAGATCCAGGGGGCGGCGATCTTCCTGGCCAGCGAGGCCTCGAGCTACGTCACCGGGGCGACCCTGTTTGTCGATGGCGGGTGGACCGCCCACTGAGGGCGCCTCGGCAGCGGCATAAAAAAAGAGAGGCGAAGCTCGAAAGCTCCGCCTCTCTTTGACGTTCGGAT
>CAJWMA010000029.1 GCA_913042995.1 uncultured bacterium
CGCTTGTGCTGCTTGCGCAGCATGATTGCCAGCTTGCCGCAGGTCGTCGTCTTGCCGCTACCCTGGAGGCCCGCCATCAGTATGACTGTCGGCCCCTTCGACTGGAAATTGATGGCCGGATCGACCGGCCCCATAAGCTCCACGAGATGCTGGAATACAATCTGGATGAACTGTTGCCCGGGCTCGACACCCTTGAGGACCTTCTCCCCCAGGGTCTCATTCTCTATTTTCTGGAGGAACTCCTTGATGACCTCCAAGGCGACATCCGCCTCCAGGAGCGCGACCCGTATCTCGCGAAGCGTCTCGCGGATATTCTTCTCGGAAATCTTCTTCCCGGCAATATTGCCGAGGATTCCGGAAAAACGCTTGGTGATGCCTTCAAACATGCCTTGGAGCCTCCAGCGGACAAACGGGCGCTTCAAAATGCGCCGCTCGAACTCAGGGCGGTATGTTAACACCGCCGCAACAACGCTGCCAGCAACCAAAAGCCGCTCGGGCAAGCCCGGGGGCCTTGCCCTACCGCAGCGGTGGTGGTAAACCTGCTTCTCAGCCAGCTCGCGCAACCTCATCGGTTGCCAGCCATTTACAAGACGCGCCCCCGGCCCGTGGGCAGCTTCGAGGAAAAAGCGGCGTGACCCAACCCAAGGCGATTATCTGTCTGACCGGCTCCGAGCTCACCCGGGGAGAGACCCGCGATGCGAATGGCTCGTTCCTCGCTACGGAGTTGACCATGCTTGGCATCCACGTTGAAGAGCTGCGGCTGCTTCCCGACGACGAGAGGCGGCTCGAGGAGGCCTTCGGCGAGCTGTGCAAGCGCGCCGAGCTGGTCATCATCAGCGGGGGGCTAGGTCCGACCGCAGATGATCTCACCATCGGAACACTCGCCCGCGCCCTCGGACGCGGCGTCATAAGAGATGAAACCGCGCGCGAGAACATGCGGCAGAAGGCGCTGAAACGCGTCGCCTCGGAAGCGGAAATCCCCGGTAATTTCTACAAACAGGCCGAGGTGGTCGAAGGGGCCCTGGTCCTGCAGAACCCCGTCGGACTGGCGCCGGCAAGCGTCGTGAAAACCGAACGGGGCCTGGTCGCGGCCCTGCCGGGTGTTCCGTTCGAGCTGCGGGCCATCTTCTCTGAAGGCCTCTCGGAAGAGCTCACTGGTCAATTCAATCTCTCTGCGCCCCGCATTCTCCGGGCCAAGATCATGGGTCGGCCGGAGAGCTGGGTTGAGGACCGAATCCAGCAGCTCGCTATCGACAGGGAGACGCTCGAGTACGGCATCAGCGCGCGCCCCGGCGAGCTCCTGCTCAAGTTCATCTCGCACCGGGAGGACCAGCACTCCCTGCTCGACGATGCCAGGCGGCTGCTGGAGAGCGAGTTTGAAAATGACATCTTCTTTCTGCCCGAAGGCCTGAAGGAAGCGTCCGGAGGGCCTCTCGACATTTCACTCGCGGGCCGTGTTCATGCGCTCCTGGTCTCATGCGGGGCGAGCGTCGCCACGGCCGAGTCCTGCACCGGGGGATTGATCGCCAAGCGGCTGACCGACCTGGCCGGATCCTCGGAATATTTCATCGGCTCCGTGGTCGCCTACCAGGACACCATCAAGTCCTCCATGCTGGATGTCGATGCGCGGCTCATCGAACGTGAAGGAGCCGTCTCTCCCCGGGTCTGCAGGGAGATGGCCCTGGCTGCGCGAAAACGCTTTACCTCGACCTACGCCCTCTCCGTTACTGGAATCGCGGGTCCCGGAGGCGGCAGCAAAGAGAAGCCTGTCGGGCTTGTCTACCTCGGACTCGCCGGCCCCGATGACGAAACCATCCACGTTGAGAAAAAAATCTTCTCCGGACAGCGGGACCTGGTTCGAACGCAAACCGCCACTCGGGCCCTGGACCTGCTGCGGCGCAGCCTCGAGGGCTGCCCTCCCGGGAACGCCTGACGGCTCCTGCCATCAAGTGGAACAATCTGGATGCCGACGCCTCCGCGTTGGCCTTATTATGGCTGCTGTGGATATCCCTATCGAAACCGAATTTGACAGACCCTTCACGGTTGAAAACGTCCTGGAGGGCTACAGCCAGGGCATCTTCCCTATGGGAGATGACGAGGACGACCTGATCTACTGGTTCAGCCCTGACCCGAGGGCGATCCTGCCGCTGTCTGAATTCCACATCTCCCGCTCCCTGCGACGCGCCATCAGGCACGGGGGCTTCAAGGTCACGGCCAACAGGGCCTTCGCCGATGTGATGGTCGGCTGTGGAGAGGGACGGCCGGTCTGGATTACCGACCGCGTCCATGAGCTCTATAACCAGCTGCACGAGCTCGACAGGGCCCATTCCATCGAGGTCTGGCTGGAAGGCCGCCTCGTCGGCGGCCTCTACGGAGTACAGGCCGGCGGAGCTTTCATGGCAGAATCAAAATTTCACCGCGTCTCCAACGCTTCGAAGGTCGCCCTGGCCGCGCTTGTCGAACACCTCAAGCTCCACGGCTTTTTACTGCTCGAGGTCCAGTACATGACCGACCACCTCAGCCGGTTCGGAGCGCGGGAGATCTCCAGGGCAGACTACCTCCGAGAGTTGAAGCGCGCCAGCGAGGTCGATTGCCGATTCTAGCGTGAGCCTGTTTTTTTACCGAACGCGAACAATTTCGAGTGGGTTCGTACATAGAGCACGCCATCGGAAATCGCGGGGGTGGCATAGACGCGGTCGCGCATTTCATTGGTCGCGAGAAACTTCGGCTCTGGCCCAAGCGTCAGCACCGAGATCCGTCCATCTCCGGCAATCGTGAAAAGATGGCCCCCGGCAATGAGAGGGGAGGCGTAGTGGGTGCCGCGGCCCTGGGTTCGCATTCGATACACGCGCCTGCCCGTCTTGAGCTCGAGGCAGGTGAGCACGCCGCCGTTCTTGACAAAATAGACGTAGCGTCCATCGCAAAGCGGAGAGGGCACCTCGGGGATCCCCTGTGTCTCAAGCGTACGAATCTCGTTCGCCTCAACCTCCCCCTTGCTGTCGAGGGGAATTGCCAGCATACCGTGGGTTTTGTAGCGGGCGCGAAACTTCTCAAGACCCTGAAGCTGGGCGGCCCACTCATCCGCATCAATCTCGCGGTTGTTATTCTTATCAACTCTCTCAAAACGGATGGTGGCGCCGTTCTGAGGCGCCTCCGCGCCATCGGGACGATGAAAGATCCACAAGGTCGGCAGTTCATCGCGGCTGATCAGCTTGTCTCCATCCTTGTCATGTTCGGTGATTAATTTTTTAAAGTCGGGAAATTCAGGGCGGAGTGCCGGCTCTCCCATCTTGTTCCAGGCGGCGACGATCACCTCCTTGCCGGCAATAATCGGCGTGCTGGTCGCGGTTGTCGCGCAGACGGCCACCCAGAGCTGCTTGCCGCTGGAAATTTCAAAGGCCTGCATGGAACGCGCGGTGTGCACCAGCAATTTGTCACCTGCGACAATCGGGCAGGCCGTGCAGGCCATCTCACCGGAAAACGGCTCGCGCTGCGGAACCTTCCACAGCTCCTTTCCGGTGACCTTGTCAACCGCCAGCAGAAAGTGATCAATGTAATTGCCGCGGTAGAGAACAACCCTGTCCCCGACAATCGCGGGCGAGGTCGCATTGCCGCCGAACGTCCGGGTCAGCGGCATCTTCCGCTGCCAGAGTTTTTTCCCTTCCAGGTCGAAGCAGATCAGGCCAAACGAACCGAAGTAGGCGACCACCCGCTGGCCATCGGACGCCGGCGTACTGCTGGCCGGATTAAACGAGGCGTGCCCTTTTTCGATCCGCTCTGCCGGCACAATTCTTTCCCACCGAATCTTGCCGCTGGTCCGGGAGATGCAGACAACCGCGAGCTTCTTCCGGCTCTTATCATAGGTCGTCAGAAAGATAACTTCGCCAACAACAACAGGGGAGCTGTGGCCGGCCCCCATCGGTATGTTCCAGAGTTCATTTTTCCCGGGACCAAATTCAACGGGAGGCGAGGAACCTGGAGCTATACCAGAGGAGTTGGGCCCTCGAAACTGCTGCCAGTCGGCGGCCCCGGCAGCTGTCATGAAGAGCAGGATGCCCGCGGAAAAGACCCACGATTGCAGATAAAACAACATCGGAACCCCTTACATTGCACTATCAGAAAGCCCGGCGCCCGCAGTCCATCGGAACAGGCGACCTCGACAGAAGGTCGGTATTATACCCCGCTCAGGCCGGGCTGAGTACGAACTGTCTCAAAGGCGGCTTTAATGGGGAAAAAGGCATTGCATACCTTGGGCGTTGCGTGGAAACTCGATACTTGGTTTCATTTGTAGAATTCCGTCCGGGAGATGGGGTATTTGATACACTTTGCTGTATTCTTGGAACTCCCACTCGGATCAATTATTAACTAAATTCTTTTAAGCAGGCGTATTTCCATGATGGAAAAAACTTGTCGCCGGGATTCGTCGAAGGTGTCAATCTCTGGCTTCTCATTGTCCGTTTTAACGGTTGTGGGGTTCTGTCTTTCGCTGAGCTCGGTTGCCAATGCCTGGCAAGTCGAACCGCCCATCGTAGACATCTGCTCGCCGGATTGTATCTTTGAAGATCTCCCCTGCGGGACGCCGTTTACGGCTGATTTCCCCAAGAGCGACTGCCAGTTGGAACGCGGAACTCCCGTCGATTTCTACACCCTCGAGGTGGTCGAGGGTAGCGAGCAGGTCACGCTTAACCTGACAGCTGCTTACGACACCTATCTCGCCCTCTATGACATGGAGTGCAATCTCATCCAGCTGAATGACGATGGCGGTGTAGGACTCAATTCCCGCATCACCCAGCTGCTGGAGCCCGGCTCCTACCTTGTTGGTACCAGCAGCTTTTCGGTCAATGGCGCCGGAAATTTCACCCTGACCGCAAGCTGTACAGAACCTTTTGACCAGGCGGCCCTGTGCAATGACTGCGTGATCTCCGAGGCCGAATGTGGAGCCGAAACGACGGGGACCTTTCCCGAGAGCGGCTGCCCGCGCGAAACCGGAGAAGATGTCGATCTCTACATGATTGATCTTCCGCCTGAAGGAGGCCGGCTTAGTCTTGCCCTGCAATCCCCGGACTTTCCTCCCTATCTTGAGGTCTACGACGAGGGCTGCGTGACCATAGCCGCCGCCGGTGCCGCCGGCGATACCGCGCGCCTGAGCGTCGAGAGCTTTGGCGGCTCCATCTTTGTCGGAGTCAGCAGTACGGCCATCGGAAGCGCCGGCTCCTTCACCCTCTCGGTAGAGTGCCGTGAAGCGATCCTGCCCGAAAACGTCTGCCCGGACTGCCAGGTGGGAGAGATCGCCTGCGGAGAAAATACCGAGGGAGTCTTCCCCGAGACCGGCTGCCTGCGCCCGAACGGCGGAGGCCAGGAGGTCGACATCTACCAGATCACACTTGAAGAAGACCAAGAGCTCACGATCGACCTCAACTCGCCTGATTTCGACACCTGGGTCGAGCTCTACGATGCCGACTGCAACCGTATCGCCTTCAACGACGATGGCGGCGCGGGCCTCAACTCCCTCCTCTTCCAGAACCTTGATGCCGGAACCTATTTCATCGGCGTCAGCTCCTGGAGCTCGGCCGGTGTGGCCGGAACCTACTTCCTCTCGACCAGCTGTGGAGAGGCTGTTGAGCTCTGCGGCGGAGACTGCGAGGTCGCCCTGATGAGCTGCGGCATTCCGGAAGAGGGCATCTTCCCGATGACCGAGTGCCGGAGGCTCAGCGGACAGATGCTCGACCTCTACAGCATTGTCGTCGCCGGCGGCGATGTGACCATCGACCTCACCGGGGACTATGACACGTACATGCAGCTCTACGATGAGAACTGCCAGCTCATTGCCCAGGACGATGATGGAGGCGACGGACTCAACTCCCGGCTGGCCATGGCCGACCTGCCCGGCGGCATCTACTACATCGGCGTCAGCAGCTTCGCCACAGGACAAGCCGGCGGCTTTGCCCTGAATGCCGTCTGTGAGAGTGGAGATAACTTCTGCGTCCAATGCCGTGTCGACACCATCTCCCCCCAGCAGACCCTCGATGGAACACTCGGCATCAGCGAGTGCACCCTGCCGCCCTTTGAACAGTTGATCGAGGTCTACGCCTTCCGGGTGGACGAATTCTTCGAGGGCCGCATCTCGGTCGCCTCGGAAAACTTTGACCCGAGTGTCGCCCTCTTTAACGATCTCTGCGACGAGGTCTCGTTTAACGACAACTGCGGAGCGGGCACCGAGTCTGCCTGTCTGAATGTCAGGCTCGAGGCGGGCAACTACTCCATCGTCGTCAGCAGTGAAGAGCCGGGCGCGGCCGGGGGGTTCTCCCTGACGCTTGCCAGCAACGACGAGACGGATGTCTTCTCCCGCGGAGACGGAAACGGTGACGGCTCCCTTGAGCTCACCGATGGGATTATCGTTCTGAACTATCTCTTCACAGGAGGAGAGGCTCCTGGCTGTATGGAAGCCGCCGATTCTGACAATGACGGCCAGATCAGCCTGACTGATGCCGTCCTGATCCTGGGCTATCTCTTCCAGGGAGGCAACGCCCCCGCCCTTCCCGGACCTCCGGGAGTCAACACCGGCTGCGGACCCGACACCGATGTCCCGGGCAGCCCTGGCGATCTGGGGTGCGACAGTTACTCCGGCTGTGATTAAGACTTAACCGTTGCGTGCTGCCGGGCTGTCCGGCGGCAGGGGGCCGTGAAGGTGATCCCTGGGGATTGCTTCCACGGCCCCTTTCGCATCAATTGAGCAGCCAACGAACCATAGATGGGTCGTCAAAAACGCTCCGGGAAGCTATGATCATCGGCACCAGGGGCCTCGGGTCCCTGCCTCCGCATGCGATGCAATAAGAGCGCCGAGAGAAGACATGGCAAAGCCTCCTGAATTCTATCTGCAGATGAAGAAAGACCACCCCGAGTTGGTGAGCTCCTATGAATCCCTCGGCAAGGCCGCCCGAGACGCGGGCCCTTTAGATGCCCAGGCCCAGGCTCTCGTCAGGCTGGGCCTCAGCATAGGCAGCGGCATGGAAGGCTCCACCCATTCGAGCACACGGAAAGCCCTGGACGCCGGCTGCGGCGAAGAACAGATCCGCCACGCGGTATTGCTCGCCGTCACCACGCTTGGCTTCCCTTCGATGATGCGCGCGCGCGCCTGGGTAGAGGACGTACTGTCAAAAAACACCGCGGCCAAAAACGACAAGTCTTAGCCCCCCGCCCGCGGCGCGGATGAAGGACCCCTCATGAGCTCAAGAGGAAGAACATCAGCCAGGCTCGAACACCTGTCCGAGAGCTGGATCAGGGAGATGACCCGGGTCGCCCTGGAATGCGGAGCGGTCAATCTCTCCCAGGGATACCCCGACTTTGACCCCCCTCCCGAGGTGCGCGAGGCGGCCGCAAAGGCGGTACTCGAGGGCCCTAACCAATACGCGGTCACCTGGGGACTCGCGGAGCTGAGGGAGGCCATCGCCGAAAACCTCAAGAGCCGCTACACGCCCGCCTTTGACTGGCTCGATCCGGATCTTCACATCACCATCACCTGTGGAGTCACCGAGGGTATCGTGGCCGCGCTGATGGCGATCGCCGAGCCCGGAGATGAGGTCATCATCATTGAGCCGGCCCATGAGAATTACACTCCCGCGGTCCGCTTCGCCGGCGCCGAGCCGGTCTATATGCCATTGCTGCCGCCGCGCTACGAGCTCGACATCGAACGCCTCAGAGCCGCGATAACCCCTCGCAGTAAGGCGGTCATCCTCAACACCCCCCACAATCCCAGCGGACGAGTTCTGAACCGCGAAGAGCTCCTTGGCGTCGCCGAGCTCTGCATCGAACATGACCTCGTCGCCGTCACCGACGAGATCTACGACCGGATTCTCTACGATGGCCGCGAGCACATTCCCCTCGCTACGCTGCCGGGGATGGATGAACGCACCATCACCGTTGGAGGGCTGTCGAAGACCTTCGCCATCACCGGCTGGCGCCTGGGCTTCTTCGTCGCCCGGGAGCCCTGGGCGACCGGCACGCGAACGGTTCATGATTTCACGACCATCTGCGCGCCCACTCCCTTGCAGGCCGCGGGCGCGGCGGCCTATTCGCTGGGTGAGGACTTCTACGCCAGGCAATTGGAAGACTACCACGCCCGGCGCGACCTGATGATGGAGATCCTCGCGGAGACTGGCTTCACCACGGGCGGAACTCCGGAGGGAGCCTATTACATCATGGCAGGATACGAGGACTGGAATCATCCGGGAGAATCCAATGATTTCGCCCTCTGGCTTGCCAGGGAGGTCGGGGTGGCTGTGGTCGGAGGCTCTCACTTCTACAACACTCCCGGACTCGGCGAACGCCAGGTTCGCTTCGCCTTCGCCAAGAAGCTCGAGACCCTGGAAGAGGCGAGGGCGCGGCTCCTGGCGGGAATCAAAGCCCGCGGCTGAGCCGCCGTCCGGCTACCCCAGCTCTCCGGCGATCTTCTCGATCTCGCCCTGGGCATCGAGCCATTGGAGCTCCAGCTCCGCCAACTCCACCTGGAGCTCTTTTTCCCGTGCCTGCTTCTCGGGAGAATACTCCAGCGGGTTCTCCTCGTACTGGAGGTGGATCTTCCCGACCTCCGCCTCGAGGGCCTTCATCTTGCGCTCTATCTTACCGCAGCGCGATTTGAGCCGGGTAAGCGTTGACCGCAGTTCCTTTCGCCGCTGGTAGCCCAGGCCTCCCGCGCCCGGCTCGATACGCGCGCGGGACTTTTTCTCCCGAGCGCGCGTCTCCTCCTCGCGTCCGGCCGCCTCGCGCTCCATCCTGTAGACATAGGACTCGTAGCCATCGGGGAAGAGGACCACCCGGCCGCCGCCCACGTCGACAATGTTCGTAGCTACGAGGCTCACGAAGGTACGATCGTGGCTGACGAAGAAGACCGTGCCTGCATATTCGCTGAGCGCCTGCGCAAGCGCCTCGACCGTCTCGAAGTCCAGGTGGTTGGTCGGCTCATCGAGGAGCAGAACCGGTCGGCGGCTCAGCAGCATTCCGGCGAGACAGACCCGCGCCCGCTCCCCTCCGCTGAGAACCCCGATCTTCTTCTCGACCTCATCGCCGCTGAAAAGAAAGCTCCCGGCGACTTTCAGGATCTCCTGCCTCTCCACGCCGGCGGCCGCGGATCGATCGAGGTGGGTATAGATATCAAGAGCGGGATCGAGAGCTCCGTAGACATGCTGGGCATAATAGGAGACCTCAAGCCCATGGCCCCAGGAATACGCCCCCCCCAGCACGCCGAGGTCATCGGCTATGGTTCGAAGGAAGGTGGTCTTTCCCTCCCCGTTGTCGCCCAGGACAGCCACCTTCTCTCCACGCTGAATCTCGAAGCGAATCGCCGAAGCGACCTCCGCCTCTTCGTAGCCGATCGCGAGGTCATCGCAACGCAGGGCGAGACCCTTGCGAACCTCCACCGCTGGAATCCTGATGCTTGCCGTCCGGATGGGGTGCTCCACCTCTATCTTTTGCAACTTATCGAGCTGCTTCATTTTTGACTGCGCCCGGGAAGCCGTCGAGGCGCGTACCTTGTTGCGGGCAATGAAGTCCTGCATTTGCTTGCGGCGGGCATCCACGTTCCTGTTCTGCCGCGCCTTCTCCTGCTGTCGCTCAGCCTTGAAGGCAAGAAACTGCTCGATGCCGCCGGGGAAGAAATTCAGCTCTCCCCGGTCGATCTCGAGAGTTGACCGGCAGGTTTTCTTCAAGAATTCCCGGTCATGGGAAACGATGAGAAAGCCGCCGTTGAAATCAGAAAGGAAGGCTTCCAGCAGGATCAGGGTCTTCAGGTCGAGATAGTTCGTCGGCTCATCCAGGATGAGAAAGTTGGGATCTCCAAGAAGCATCGCGGCCAGCTTGACCCGGGTCTGGTAGCCCCCGGGAAGGTCGCTGATCCTCGCCTCGAGCAGCTCGTTCTTCAGCTGGAAACGCCCCGCGACCTTTCCGCAACGCCATCCCTCTCTGCCGCTGTCGCGCTCGAGGAACTCGAGCACCTTCTCATCGGGGCCGTAAGAGTCCGCCTGTTGCAGATAGCCCAGGCGCAGAGCTGAGCTCTTCTTCAGCCTGCCGCTGTCCAGCTCCTCGTCGCCGAGCAGGAGCTTGCAGAGCGTACTCTTGCCCGAGCCGTTGCAGCCTATAAGGCCGACCTTGTCAGAGGTCGACAGCTGGACGCTCACATCATCGAGAAGCGGCTGCTTGCCGTAGGCCTTGCACGCCTCGCTGAGTTGAATCAATACCGCCATGAGCCTGAGAGATCCTCTTCCACAAAAGGCACAGGGTAACGGTCAGGCCCGCGTGTTCCAAGCGTTCCTCTGCGCCGGCGGGTACTGGCAAGCCCGACAAGCCTGGGTTAATGTGGCCGGCATGAACACCTACGACCCCGATACGCTCCTGGAATTCTCGGCTAACCTGATCGAGGCGATGGGCAGTCCGCGCGAGGATGCCCTCATCGTCGCCCGTCACCTTGTCGAGGCCCAGCTGGCGGGACATGACTCGCACGGGGTCATCAGGTTGCCCCAATACCATTCCCACGTCCGCGAGGGCAAGGTCAAGCCCGGGGCGAGGGTCGAGATCGTCAGGGAGTCGCCCACCACCGCCCTGCTTGACGGACACTATACCTGGGGACAGGTAACCGCCATGAAGGCCATCGAGCTCGGCATGGCAAAGGCCGAAGAAAACGGGATCGCAGCGCTGAGCCTTCGCAACTGCTACCACGTCGGGCGCGTCGGGGTCTATCCCCTGGCGGCGGCCGAGCGGGGGCTCATCGCCCAGGTACACTGTAACGGTCACGGCGTCTGCCGGGTGGCCCCCTGGGGAGGCACCGAGCCGCGCCTGGCGACAAACCCCATAGCTATCGCTATCCCCACGAGAGCCGAGCCGCTGCTGGTCGACATCACCACCAGCGTCGTGGCAGAGGGCAAGGTCCGGATCAACCGAAACGCCAATCGGGACATTCCCGATGGCTGGGTACTCGACAGCGACGGCCGGCCCACAACGAACCCGGCCGACCTCTACGAAGGCGGCAGCCTGCTGCCGCTCGGAGGCCGGGAGGGCCACAAAGGCTACGGCCTCTCCATCATTGTCGACCTGCTCGGCGGGGCGCTCTCAGGCGCGGGCTGCGGAACCATGACGGAGGAGGTCGGCAACGGTCTCTTCATCCAGCTGACTGACCCCGCGTGTTTCTGCGAGCGAGAGGAGTTTCTGGATCATGTCGAGCGCTTCACCGAATACCTGAAAAGCTCCCCGCTGAAAGAGGGAGTCGAGGAGATCCTCCTGCCGGGAGAGCCGGAACAACGCGCCGCCGCTCTTCGGCGCGAGCAAGGCCTTGAGATTGACGACGGCACCTGGGGCCAGCTCCTCGAGCTGGCGAAGGGGCTCGGGGTCGAGGCGCCCGGAGACTCCTGAAACCAACCGCTCAATCCTTCCCGGAAGGCTTCAGCTCAGGTCCCACCCCGGGCTTCACCTTCGGGTCATAGGCCGGCGCGGGCTTCCTGGCCGCCAGCACATCGGGCAGCAACGCCAGCAATTCGGAGGTCTTGCCGCTGTAGGTTCGCCGCAGGTAGAGCTCACAGTATCTGAAGGCACAGACCGCAGGGCCCCGGCTGGCGGGGTCCTTCGCCGGAACACTCTTGGATCCCATCGAGAACCAGGTCCCATCGGTATAGCCAAGGAAGAAAAAATCGCCGCGAACCCTGGTGGCGAAGACCACCACCGGATGACCATCGCGCACTCTCTTCAGAAGAAGGCCGGGGTGCTCCTTCTTCGGACTCACCTTGAGGTTGAGATTCAGCCTGGAGAACGGCGAGACGCCCTTGAGCTCTCGCGCCACCTCGACGATAAATCGTTGCTTCTGCAGGTCGACGGCCTTGACCCTCCCCTCAAAAACATACTGCGACTGCTTGAGTACCTCCTTCATGGGATACTTCCGTACGATCATCGCATCGAGCGGATCGACCCCGAGAAGCAGGAGGAGCCCTGCGAGCGCCATGATGCGCGAAGACAATCTCATCTGCGCTCTCCTTCCACGGAAGAGGGATCGGCGGTCAACGCCTCGCGCAGAACCTGGACCAGGATGTTGCCCGGGGTTCCCCCGGGAGCAGGCGCCATGGGCTGCGGCGCCAGCTCCATCCACCCTCCGGACACTCGCTGCCCGCCGCCTTCCAGGGGAACATAGGGAAGCGGCTTCAAGCCCAGGACCCTGGTCTCGGCCAGGAATTCAGCCGTGAGCGCGTCGGCTCGTCCCGCTGCCGGCACAGAGATCCTCCTCTCGGCAGGTTTCAGGGGACGGCAGAAGAACAGCCGGGCCAGCTGGATCGCAGCGTCAACGGCATTGTCATCAGGCTTCAACGACAGAGCCTGCAGGCGCGCGAGGGTGTCCTTAAAGACCGCCGCTGAGCTGGGCGCCAGCCCTCCGGAAAACCCGGGGTCGCCGGACCCGCCCGCCCGCGCCGCCTGGAAGCTCTGTCGAGACTTCACAATGTCACCCAGGCGAGTATGGGCAACGGCAAGACAGAGCGAGGCAGGACGCTTGTCCCGGACCGTAGCGGCCAGCTCCTCGAACGTCTTCACGGCCTGCGGCGTTCGGCCGATTACAAGCAGGCAGATACCCCGGGCGAGAAGCGCATCGTTCTCGAGACCCGGTTCCCGGCTGAAGGAGTAGGCGTCCTCGGCAAGGGCCAACGCGCGCTCGGCATTTCCCGACTCCAGCAGCGCTCCAGCCTCGTAGATCAACGATGCCACCGCGCGGCGGTCATCGCGCGCGGTCATCGCGCGCAGGGGAGACAGGCTCGCGAGGGGAGAGCCTTGAGTCGAGGCGCTCTTCCCGAAATGAACCCCGGCCGCCTCCAGGCGAACGATCTCCAGCAGCAGATCAGCTCTCAGCTCGGCATCCAGCCCCTCACCTTCGGCGGCAAGCAGAATAATCGTCTCACGAAGGAGCTTCCGGGCGCGGTCTCCAACCTTTCGCGAGGACTCAAGGCGCAACAACTCAAGGGCGGCAAGCCCGCGCACCCTTGTCTCATAGGGCCCCTGGTAGAGAGCCGCCAGGAACAACCTGGCCGCCCCAGTCTCACCCTGACGCGCCTTGAGCCGGGCCCGCTCGAGCTTGACCAGCGCCAGCAGGGAAGGAAGAGCGCGGGCGGCGGCGGCATCCAGCGCGGCGAGCGCCTGGGGAAACCGGCCAAGCCCGGCCTGCTGGCGGGCCAGCTCGAGTAGAGCCTCAGCGGCAACCGTTGATTCTTTCCAGGGGGAGCGGGTGGTGAAAACGGCGAGACGGCTGACGCCCTGCGCGCGGCCTGCTGAGAGAGCGAGCACCCTGGCAAGCTCCAGGCTGGCGCGGACCGCGGCTGGTTTATGCTCCAGCCGGCGCGCGGTAATGGAGAGCAGCCCGCTGGCCTCGGCGAGAAGCTTCTTTTTTTCGGCCGGATTCGCGAGAAGACCCGCCCGGAGGCGGAGGCTGTAGCCATGGGCCAGCTCCGCGCGCGTTCGCAGCTCCGATGGCGCCTCCGCATTCAGCCTAAACTCCTCAAGATACCTGCCGGCCTTCTCCAGGTTCTCGACCGCTTTCGCGGCGGAGAACGCATCGGCGGCGGCCTGCTCTCCTTCAATCAGGTAGAGCCGGCCAAGGATCCCGGCGGCGAAGGCCGTCTGTGAACGGACCACGGCATCGGAGCTCTGGGCCGCCGACTTCACCACCCCTGACAGGATCTCACGGGCAGCCCTGAATTCCCCAAGCAGGAGCAAGGCAACGCCCCGACGAAAACGAATGGTCAGCCTGGAATCGACCCCCGGGCTGGCAAGAGCCCGGGCATAGACCGCCGCGGCGGAACCGAAGCGCTCCCTGCGAACGTTCGAGGCGGGCGCGGAGATTCCCTCAAGCAGCAGGGAGTCCCCCAGGCGCTGGAGGAGGGCGCCGTGGTCCGAGCTCGCCGGGTAAAGCTTCAGCAACTCCCGGGCCAGCTCGATGGCCTGCGAATGATGGCCCGCTCCCTGCAGAGACACCAGCAGGCCGTAGGCCGCGGTCATTCCCGCTCCGCCGCCCGACGCCCTGAGCCTTCGCCAGACCTTCTCCGCCTCCGCGGGGCGGTCAAACCGAAGCAGAGCCTCGCCAAGCTCGACCGCGATACGGCCATCGAGGGAAGCTCCGGGCTTGAGGAACAGACCCCGGTCGAGATAATCGACCGCCGCCTTCGAAAGATTCTTGCGCATCCAGGAGCCGCCCTTCTCCCACCTCAGCACGCTGCAGCGGCCAGCCCAGAAGAGCGCCCGGGAACGAAGCTCCTTATCGAGAGCCCCGCGGGCCACCACCAGGAAAGAGTTACGGGCCGTGGCCAGCTTCCCTCCACCCACCAGAGAGACACCGTAGAGAAAGCGCCCGAAAAGCTGCCGGGTGGTGGGAGGCGACTCCCCCCTCGGCTCCTCGAGAAGTTTCTCCGCCTTGGCATTTTCTCCAAGCTCGATAAGGACCGCCCCAAGGGCAAGCCGGGCCGCCGCTACGTGCTCCAGCTCCTGCTCGCCTGTGCCGCCAAGCACAAGGCGATAGAAGGCCTCCGCCTCCCTCAGCTCCCCCAGGCCATGATGAACGCGGCCCAGCAGGTAGAGAACTCCGTGGCCCGAGCGAGCTCGGCTGAACGGCGCGAGCCGGGCCAGCAGACGCCCCGCCTCGAGCAGGCGGCCTCTGCGAAAAGCGATCCAGGCCCGCAGATAAACAAGCCGGGCCTTGAGGCCCTGCCCGAGCTGCCGCTCCGCCTCCAGGAGCCCGCGCTCCGCATCATCCAGCTCTCCCGCAAGCAGCCGGATCACGGCAAGCTCGACCGCGGTCTGCAGCTGAAGCGAACCCGGGCCCGCCGCCTTGCCGGCGGCGCTCAGGTCGGCAGTGGCCTTCGCGAGGAGCCCGGATGCTTCGGCCGCGGGATTTTCAGAACGAGCCGCGGCCGCGAGGGATGCCTCTATCGAGAAATCGCTCGAGGGGAGGGTGTAATTGTGAGCCTGGATAGTAAGCGTGTTGCGACCAGGGCGGAGGCCCTCAGAGCCGACGATATAGTCCTCCCATTTGTCGGCTTCGTTCTGTCCGTTGGCCGTCACATCGTGACGGACCGCCTCGCCGCGACGCCCGGGAACATTGGCCCGCGCCAGCTCCGATCCGTTCAGGCAGGCAATGAAACCGTCATCGAACCTCACCCTCAGCAGGAGAGCATCGGCCTTGCCCGCGACAGCCCCTGGCAGCTCAAAATCGCGTCGCAGAAAAACAGAAGGATACTTACCCTGCATGTCGGCCAGCTCGGTCGCGTCATCCTCATCGCCGTAGCCGAAGCCCGCCTTGCCTTCGAGCCAGCCGGAGGCATCAAATTCCGGGGTCTTCCAGTCGGACGGCGGAGCGGCGGAACCCTTGAAATAGCGCCAGTCGGCGCCGGGCTCGACCAGCGGATGGAGCTCGGGTTCTCCGCAGGCGTGTTTGGCGAGCTCTCGCGCTGCCAGGCGCTGGTAGACCAGGCCGCGGCAATAAAGCAGCTCGAAAGAATCCTTCAGCTCGGCTCTCTTTCCGAGCGAGAGGCAAAGCTTGAGCGCCTCGTCAAGATCCGGAGCTGCCGACTCGAGCGCAACAGCCAGCCATCCCAGGCGGGCCCGCAAATTCATGGCTGACCCCGGCTTCGTAGCAAGAAACGTCTTCAGGTGCTTGCGGGAGGAGGCCAGGTCGCCCTGTCTCGCCGAAGAGACCGCCCGCGAGAGGAGCACCGGCAGCGTCTGCTCGGCCGCTCTCGACACGACAGGCGCCAGCAGGACAAGGCTGACCGCCAGGGCGGCAGGCTGGGCGAAGCGACAAAGGGGCGTGGTCATCGAATACCCTCCCCTCTCTTTCTCGAAGGCTGAACCGGCTCGATCAGGAGCCGCGCCTTACTGCCCACCGGCGGCAGGATCCCCGCCACCTCGAGGCTGAACAGGGCCTCGGCGTCCATCCCGAGCGTCGACTGAAAAACCGTCTCATCCGTAACAGGGAAGATCGTCACCATCGTGCCGCTGAAGTCGGCGCCATAGGATCTCTTCTCGCTCGCGGGATCCACCTTGACCATGGCCGAGCCGGTGAAGAGCCAGCGCACCCGGCCCTCCGCGGCCGAGGCCCCGCCATCGAGCGCCAGGCCGGTACGGCGGTCGACCACCGCGCTCGCCAGGTCCACCTTCTTGCTGAGCCCTGAGCGTCCCGGGTACTCGATCCAGATCCGGACCTCTGGACCTACCGGACGTCTCTTGTCGGCAATGCCGGGTCGACCGGCCTTCAGACCCAGCTGCTCAAGGGCGCGGTGAACCTGCCCCGGGCTCGCATCACTGACGAGAACCGTCTCGTGGGCCTTCTTTCCCTGCGCTCCCGCCACCATCACCTCGATGGGATAGATCTGCTTGAGATGAGGAAGCTTCCGGGGCGCGATCTCGACATCGATGATGACCCGGGAGTTCTTTTTATCGACGAGGATTCCGCCGGCTCCTGCCCCGCCCGGGGCGCTCCCGAGACAGATTATCGCCGTTGGCGCGCCGGTTTGCGGCCCCTCCAGATTGTGGGTCGCCACGTAGAGCCGGCCGGCGGCGCAGACCGGCGAGGCAAAAACTCTTCCCGGCAAGGCCACGGATGGGTGTTTGGCAAGGTCAAGACTCCACTGGGTCTTGCCGCTCTGCAAGGACAACGCCCTGATCCTGCCGTTAAGATCAACGCTACAGACCGTCATCCCGGCGATCGCGACCCCGGCAAAATAGGGCCCGGACGGGGTGCTGCTCCAGGTTAACCGGCCAGTGGAAACGTCGATGCCGCGTACAATTCCATCGGTTGCGGTAAATACTCCAAAGCTCCCGGTCGAGTCAATGGCGACTGGCGAGAGCACTCCGCCGGGAACCTCGAGGCGCCAGGCCAGCTGGCCGGTGTCCAGGTCGACCGCCACGACCTCGCCTCGAGCATCGGCGAGAACCGCGGGGTCGAAACGAATCGAGCTGCAACCAACCAACACGAGCTTCTTTCCGGCAGAGGTTGCGAGACTCGGCGCGCCCCAGGGGTTCCACCGCAGCGGCACCTTCCAGAGCTGCTCGCCATCGGCCGCCCCGAGACAGACCAGGGCGCGCTCGCCAACCCCCTCCTCATCGAGAAAAGCCGAGCCCGCCACGACGCAGGCCTGCGCGGACTCCTCTCCGGAGTCACGCTCTGCCAGGACGACTGCGGAGTCTACGTGCAGCTTTCCCTCCCCGGAGCTCCAGAGTGTCCGCGGGGCGCCGCCCGTTGTCTTGAGTACATCTCCCGGACCGGGCTCAACGGCGAATTCATCAGAGGTCTTGATCTTCTCATATTCTGCGCGCAGCCTGGCGAGAGCCCGCCTCGCCTCGGCCTCCGCCCCCGCGGCGTTGAAAACACGGCCGCCCATGGCAATCTTCTCCGAATCGACGCAGATCACGCCGCCGCTGCCGCTACCGAAATAGATCTTTCCATCCGGAGCGCGAGCGGCCGCGCCCTCGATATGACGCAGCTCCCCGGCCACCTCCAGGCGCCAGATCGGCAGGCCATCGGAGAGGCTGAGGCCCGTCAAGGCGCCGGCGACATTCTGGTGCATTCCCTCCCCGATCACGACGAGCCCACCTTGTACCGTCGGCGAGGAGGCCACCGGGAGGCCCAGCGTCGGCGGGCCGTTGGACCAGCGGATCCTGTTCTTCAGGCCGTCCTCAACACCAACCGCGACAACCTCGGGAGCATTGAAGGCGCCGAGTGCCGGCAGAATGAGCCGCCCTGCTGAAACCGCCGGGGCCGCCAGGTAGTGGCTGTTGCCGGGCAGCGCCCACAGCACCTTGACCCGGGCCGGTAACGGGCGCCCATCCGGGCAGCCGGAGCGCCTCGCATCCCCCTGGTAGGTCGGCCAGTCCTGGGCGAACGCGAAACCGGAAGCCAGGAGCACGAAAATGACAATCACCCCGGCTCGCCTCATGGCCGCACCTCCAGGAACAGGTGGGAGCCGGCAACCTCGAAGGCCTGTCTCTTCACCCGGCCCGAACTATAGCGGACCTCGAGCTCGTAGAGACCGTTCCCGAGCCCCATGCGGGCTCGGCTGGCATCCTGGCAGCCGCGGCCCTGGGTCCGGCCAATCTCGAGGCGATGCAGCGGGGCGGCATTTTCTTGCCGGCCTCCCGCGCCCAGGCCGTAGACGGCAAGACTTGCCCCCGCCGCCCTCTGGGAGCCGGGAAAGACCACCTCGACTGGGAAACGCGGACCCGGCGCATTCGGCGCGGCAAAGAGCACGCAGGGCTCCTGGCCCTCGTTAGCGTAAACCAGGTCGAGATCTCCATCTCCATCGACATCAGCGGCAGCCAGGGCCTGGCTGTTGAAAACCCGCCTGTCGAGACCCAGCTCGATGGTCCGGTCAACCAGGCGGCCGCCGCCGCGATTCAACAAGATCCTGTTGAAGCCGCCTCGCACCGACAGCAAGAGATCGAGGCGGCCGTCACAATCAAAATCAGCCCAGGCGGCACTCGTCGCCGTGCCTCGCGCATGCGGCAGCACATCCGCCAGGCGTGTCGTGACATCATGAAAACGTCCACGCCCATCATTCTCGAGCAATCGGCCAAATCCGCCAGCGGGAACGAAGAGGTCCGGGTCTCCATCGGAATCGAAATCACCGAAGGCCGGCCCGATTCCGCCGGTAAGAAAATCGATGCCGTGGCCCATGCCCACCTCGAAGCCGCCCTTGCGGCCAAGCAGCAGGATTCCCCGGCCGGCGCAATAGAGGACATCCGTGAGCCCATCTGCGTTGACATCCGCCTGCACGAGATAATCTCCCTTGCCCTGCCTCGGTCCGGCGGCGTCCAACAGCTCAATCGGAACATCGACCTTC
Organism: uncultured bacterium; assembly: GCA_913042995.1. Classification (GTDB taxonomy): domain Bacteria; phylum Planctomycetota; class UBA8108; order UBA8108; family UBA8108; genus UBA8108. Next base: position 18,855 of record CAJWMA010000029.1, read on the forward strand.
CCTCCATCAACCAGCCGGCGAGCCCCGGGCGGCCCGGGCCGATTCAGCAGGAGCCGCAGGCCGTAGAAACCGTTGGCCAGGAGGATGTCCGGCCAGCTGTCCTGGTCAACATCGACCCAAACCGCGCAGGTCAGGTTCCAGGCCGGCTGGGCGGGCAGGAGGTTGCTTTCATCCCTGAAGCCGTCCTCACCCTCCGTGCCGGACAGGAGCTTCGGTCCCGCGGGCGTAGCCAGCAGGAGATCCTTGCGGCCATCGCCGTCGAAATCGGCCCAGGCCGCTGAGCGCGCCGGGGCATCGAGCGGGAGATCAAGCTCACTGAAGGCCTTGCCCTCATTGCGCAGAAGACTGGTCTTCTTGTCGCCGAAGAGACAGATGTCGAGCTTCCCATCGGCATCGTAATCCCCTAGCGAGACCCCTACGGCGCCCGGATCAACACGCGGAAGCGGGGCAATATGGGTAAAGCCGGCGATCGTGGGAAGATCCTCGAGCTCACCGGAACCCCAGCCGACAAAATCACGCTCGGGATCATAGTCGAGCCGCTCATATCCAACCCGCAGCCTCTGCATGCGGGCCTTGCGAAGCTGGAGCTCTTCCTTGTCATCCGAGTCGACCATGCAGGGCGCGATGGTTTCTTCTCCGGAATCGACGATCTCGACGATCTTGCGAAGCCTCTCCGGCCGTCCGGCGAAGCTTCTCAGCAGGTAGGGTTCGGCGTGAGACATCCGCCAGTTCTCACCGTTACCGTAGCACTGGTACCAATAGGTATCGATGCAGGTCTCGCTGGCGCGGCCGTTGTGAAAGAACAGCGCCTTCTTGCCGGGCTTGGCCCAGGCCATGATCGTCTGCCACTCGCGGGGGTGGAACCCTTTCTCGGCGATGTTCTGTACAACTCGCTCGCTCGAGTGAACGCCCTTGAGGTCTTTGACCTTCTTGAAATGAATGATGTTGCTCTGGTTGTCGACCTTCTCGACCTCCAGAACGACAATGTTCACCGACTGCTGGATGATGTAGCCGAGGCTCATGGGAACCTCGATATACCCCGATGACTGGCGAGGTAACAACAGCAGGCCCAACAGCGCCAGAACGCCAAAACCTGCCAATAAACGTCTCTTCACGCTCCACCGGAACATGCGTTCCCCCATCGACGGGATGTTTTCCTCTTACGGCCTTATAATTCCACCAGGCAACAGGCCGCTTTTGTTGAAAAGTTAGAATATCCGGACCCTAAGTTCCAGTAATCCTGTTAACAATGTAATGGAAAGAGGGTCTAAGAAGATAGGCCCATTCAGGCTGGCCGTGTTGAATCACTCTCCCGTTCTTGATCGTCATTTAGTCACAGAGGCCGTTGATGCACGATAAAAACCCCGCTGGTGAACAGGAAGCCGAACTGCAGATCGACACTTCAGGAATGTCGGAGGGCAAGCGCCAGGCGCTCGAGGTCGCCGAGGCCGCGCGGGAACAGACCTGGCAACATCCGAGCTTCGTCGGAGAGCTCTTCCTCGGCAGGTTCCGCGACGATCTCATCCTGCCCTACCCGCTGCAGGGGGACGAAGACCGGGCGATCGGAGATGAGTACATCTCCCGCATGCGCGAGGTGCTCAAGAACAAGGTCGACGCCGACCAGATCGACGAAGACGGTGAAATCCCCGACGGAGCGATTGACGCCCTCGCCGAGCTCGGCGCCTTCGGCATCAAGATCCCGAAAGAATACGGCGGCGTCGGCCTCTCGCAGATGAACTACAGCCGCGCCATGATGCTCGTAGCCAGCCATTGCGGCAACACCGGCGCCCTGCTGTCGGCGCACCAGAGCATCGGGCTGCCCCAGCCGCTCAAGCTCTTCGGCACCAGGGAGCAGAAAGAAAAATACTACCCGAGGCTCGCCGGCGGCGAGATCTCCGCCTTCGCGCTCACCGAAACAGAGGTCGGCTCCGACCCGGCGAATATGTCAACGAAGGCGGAGCTGAGCGAAGACGGCACGCACTTCGTCCTCAACGGCGAAAAGCTCTGGTGCACCAACGGCACCCGGGCGGGCCTCTTTGTCGTCATGGCGCAGACTCCGCCTAAGATGGTGCGCGGCAAGGAGCGGCGCCAGATCACCGCCTTCATCGTCGAGCGCGACATGCCCGGCGTCGAGGTCGTCTCCCGCTCCCGCTTCATGGGACTGCGAGCGCTCTACAATGGCGTGATCCGTTTTACCGATGTAAAGCTCCCGGTTGATAACATCCTCGGAGACGAGGGAAAGGGCCTGCGCCTGGCCCTCACCACGCTCAATACCGGCCGGCTCACCCTCCCGGCGGCCTGCACCGGAGCCTCCAAGCGCGCCCTGAAGATGGCGCGGGAGTTCAGCCGCGACCGCGAGCAATGGGGCAGCAATATCGGCAAGCACGAGGCCATCGCCCAGAAGGTGGCCTTCATCGCCTCGCACACCTTCGCCATGGAGGCCATCAGCTTCTATCCATCCATGCTCGTCGACCGCGGCGGCGCCGACATTCGCCTCGAGGCCGCCATGTGCAAGATGTTCTGCTCCGAGGGCTTCTGGAAGATCATCGACGAGACCATGCAGATCAGGAGCGGCCGCGGCTACGAGACCGCCAGCTCACTGCGCGAGCGCGGCGAGCCGGGCGTGGCGGTCGAACGCGCCATGCGAGATTCGCGGATCAACATGATCTTCGAGGGCACCAGCGAGATCATGCGGCTCTTCATCTCGCGCGAGGCGCTCGACCCGCACCTGCGGCGAGCGGGCTCGGTACTCAATCCGCGCGCGCCGCTCGGCGACAAGATCGCGGATGGACTGAAGGCCGGGCTGCACTATTCCTCGTGGTACCTGAAGCAATGGAACCCGGTTCCGAGACGCTTTCA
>CAJWMA010000030.1 GCA_913042995.1 uncultured bacterium
CCAGGCGCAGGGAACTCGGAAGCGGCTACCAGTTCTTCTGCTGGGACACCGAACACATCTTTCAGCTTGTCTCCGTTGACAGGACCCGGCTTGATAACGAGAACAAGCCGACTCGCATCTTTCAGCGTCTAACGGAGAATTCGGAGTTCCGCCTGCTTTTCGCCGATCACCTGCATCGTCATTATTTCAACGGCGGCTTGATGACGGCCCAGGCAGTTGAAGATCGCTACATGAAGCTTGCCGGGGAGATCCACGCAGCCCTGGCTTGCGAGTCGGCTCGCTGGGGCGACTGGCGCAGGCCGGGTAACGCCTACACCCGGGATGTGGAATGGCTCGAGGAGCAGCGCCGTCTGCTCGAGGAGTATTTCCCCAGGCGTCCCGGGATCGTGATGAGCCAGTTCCGCCGGGCGGGTCTCTATCCTTCGCATTCAGCTCCGGTCTTTTCTCCCCACGGCGGCCGGCTCCCGGGAGATGGCCAGGCGCTGGAGGTCTCTTTGGCGACTGACCTTGGTAACATCTATTACACCCTGGATGGTACCGACCCACGGTTGCCCGGAGGAAACACCGGCCCGGCAGCGGTTCGTTACCAGGAGCCGCTGCAGCTCAGCGGGACGACCGTGTTGAAGGCCCGGTCCCTCAGGCGCGGTAACTGGAGCGCGTTGAACGAGGCGGTTTTTGCTGCGGATACAGCGAATCTACGGGTCACCGAGCTCATGTATCATCCAAGGGGTCAGGGCGGCGACAGCTCCTTCGATGCGGATGATTTTGAATATATTGAGCTGTTGAACGCGGGTGAGAATGTCCTCGACCTGCAGGGTGTCCGGTTTACCGGTGGTCTGCGTTTTGATTTCTCCGATGGGGCGGTGCCAGCGCTTCAGCCAGGCGAGGTGGTCCTGGTGGTAGAGGATCTCGAGGCTTTTTCCACTCGCTACGATGTCGGGCGCCTGCTGGTCGCCGGGGTCTACGCGGGCAACCTGTCCAATTCCAGCGAAGAGGTAACCCTTGTCGATGCCGCTGGCGAGGTGATCGCTTCCTTCTCTTATCAAGACACCTGGCATCCGTCGACCGATGGCGCTGGCTCGTCTCTCGAACTCATCGACCTCGACTCCTGGCCTTCGAACCTTGCTGATCCCGCCGCCTGGCGAGCGAGCCTCGAGGTCGACGGCACTCCCGGTTTCCTGTCAGCGGCGCCCCAGCCAGCCGGCGGCCTCCAGCTTCCTGGCGACCTGAACCAGGATCGTCGTGTGGACATCTCCGACGCCATCGGGCTCCTGGGCCACCTCTTTGTCGGCAACCCGGCCGCGTTGCCATGCGGCGCTGGAGATGCCAGTGACCCGGACAATGTGCGGCTGCTGGATGTAAACGGAGACAATGGCGTCAACCTCACCGACGCGATCGGCCTGCTGACCTGGCTTTTCCGCGGCGGCGCGCCTCACGCCAACGGCGAGGAATGCGTTCGGATTCCAGCCTGTCCGGAGTCCTGCTCTAACTGAGCCCGCTTCCGGAGAAATCGGTCTTAAAGACTGTTGGCCTCCGTTGTACAATCCTGCGGTCTGTTTGAACGATTAATCAACCTGTCGCGCAAAGGATCAGCAGAGAAGATGAAACGTGATCGCATCAGCATTGGCGTATTGGCTCTTGTCTTTGTAGGTATCATTTCGAGCGTTTTCGCCGCCGAGCCGAAGTGGGTCGTCTACGAGGGTTTCGATGGCCCGGGCAAGGGCAAGGAGATCGTCCTGATCTCCGGGGACGAGGAGTATCGCTCCGAGGAGGCCCTTCCGCAGTTGGGAAAGATTCTCGCCAGGCATCACGGCTTCAAGTGTACTGTCGTCTTCTCCCAGGACTCGAAGACCGGCGTTATCAATCCCGACAACAGCCACAATATCCCGGGCCTTGAGGCTTTGAAGACAGCGGATCTCATGGTTATCGCGACTCGTTTTCGCAATCTCGTAGATGACCAGATGGCTCATGTCGATGCCTATGTACGAGCGGGGAAGCCCATCATTGGTATGAGGACAGCTACCCATGCTTTCAATATCCCGGGCAACAGGAAATACGCGAACTACTCCTTCAATCGCAAAGGCGGCTTCGGAAAACAGATCCTCGGTGACACCTGGCTCAATCACCATGGCCATCACGGCAGGCAGAGTACCCGCGGCTTGATTGCCAAGGGGCAGGAGAAACATCCCATCCTCCGGGGGATCAAGGATGGCGACATCTGGGGGCCGACGGACGTCTACGGAGTTCGCCCTCTCGCCGACACCTGCAAGCCGATTGTCATGGGGCAGGTCCTCAAGGGTATGAAGTTTGATGATGAGCCCCTCGAAGGTAAGAAGAACAATCCCATGATGCCGGTCAGCTGGACCAATTCTCACAAGGGAGACGATGGGACGGTCGGCAGGGTGTTCACCACCACCATGGGTGCCGCAACAGATCTGGTGGTTGAGGGCTCCCGGCGCATGATGGTCAATGCCGCCTACTGGGCTATCGGGCTCGAGGGCAAGATTTCCGCCAAATCGAAGGTCGATATTGTCGGTAAGTTCGAGCCGACACAGTTTGGCTTCGGTAAGTACAAGCGGGGCATCATGCCGTCCGCTCACCTTCTGAAGTGAGGTGGGTGTCCTCCCGGGTTATTTCTTTTCCGGGATGCTGACCTTTCTCTTCCAGACGCTGTGCCAGTCGTGGGTTCTCCAATTGTCCCTGGTGGCGTAGGAACGTACCAGCAGGGTGTCGTTCTCCGCTCCCGGATGGTCAATTAATTCGACATAGAGCACTCCGTGAGCGATGCCGGTTCCCTTCCTGGGATTGTCGCGCGCGGTTCTCGCCGCGCCGGAATCATCCGGGTTGAAGAGATCGAGTCCATCTTTGAGCTTTGGCGCGAACTGCCTTCCGTTCCAGCGGTTGCGGCTTGGCGGCGAGCCATGGGTGTGCCCGTGGAACATGGCGACCACATTGTAGGCGTTGATCGTCTTCCAGAATTCGGCCAGGTCCTCCTTCGGCCAGTCGTATTCCGCGATGAAGGGGGGCAGGTGAAAGCTCAGGATGACCGGTCTCCCCGATGCGCCGACTTTTTTCCCGAGGTCTTTTTTCAGGAATTCGAGGCTCGATCGCGGCGAGTAGTGATGTCCCTCGCGCCTCTTTTCTCCCTCGCCGACAAAGATCCCGAGATTGACGAGGTGCAATGGTCCCCAGTCCCAGGAGTAGTGCAGTCCGTTGGTGGAGCGGGAGGAGACCCCGGGGCGTTCCTTGTTCCTCGATATGATTCCCTCGATAACGAAGGTGTCTCCCTGGGGACCATCATGGTTACCGTGCAATTCGTAGACCGGCCAGGGCAGCCGGCCATCGCCGCCCTTGAGGCCATAGTCAGCCTGGAATCTTTTCCACTCAAAACGCTGCATGGGGGGGTAGTTTCCTCCACGCTTGTCGAGCGATTCGATCAGGTCTCCGGTGACCAGGATGCCCAGGATGTCGCCTGAGACCTTGCCGCCCCCGAGCTTCTTCGCAATGGTCTTACCCGGGAATTTGTTCATCAGCTTGATAAACCGGCTGTTGGCGATTTCGGCGTAGGGGTCGAGCTTCATCGGGTTGGCGGAATTCTCAGCCAGGTACTGGCAGTCGCCGGAGACGATGAATGCGTATCGGTCTTCGGCGCGGCTGGCGGCGGCGGCGAAGAGGATCAGCAGGGGCGCGAGGAGACTCGCTCTGTTGTTTCGAGGGGTCATCTAATTTCCTTTCTTGCCGGGGACGCCTGGGACAGGAGAGTCCTGGCTCGCCTGTTGCTTGAACCACGCCGTCCAGCGAGCCTTGAGTCCGGCGGCGATTTCGGGTTCTTCCTGTGAGAGGTTCCGCAGCTCGGTGGGGTCCTTGCTGAGGTCGTAGAGCTCCCATTGCTTCTTTTTCCTGTCCTGTACGAGCTTCCACTTTCCTTCGCGAATGGCGCGGCCCTTGTTGTGGGAAAAAAAGATGGAACTGTGCCCCTGTCGCTCCTTCCCCTGGAACACCCCGGCGAGGGAGCGGCCGTTGATCGCGATGCGTTTCGAACCTCCTGAGTTTGTCGGCAGCCGGGCGCCGGTAATTTCAACCAGGGTCGGCAGGATATCGACGAGATGGGCGACCTCGGTATTCAGTTCGCCCCGGCTCGCGATCCCCCTGGGCCAGTGCGCGATGAGCGGAGTTCGGATTCCACCCTCATGGTCGAATTGCTTGAACATCCTGTAGGGTGTATTCGAAACATTGGCCCAGCCATAGCCGTAGCTCTGGTAGGTGATCTCCGGTCCGGGCATCAGGCCGGGAATGTTTCCGGGTCTCATCTTGCGCCCATCTCGGGTTACAGCTGGCAGGTAGGGGCCCTTGCGGTTTTTTCCATACTCAACATGGCAGCCGCCGTTGTCGGTCATGTAGAGAATGAGGGTGTTGTCGAAATTCCCCCGGCGCTCAAGGGCCTTGACGATGCGCCCGATTCCCGCGTCCATGCTGGTGACCTGGGCCGCGTAGACCTCCATGCGTCTCTGCTGCCAGTCTTTGTGCTCGGCCTCCTCCCAGGGAGGAACATTCCGGTGGCGCGGCGAGAGGGGAGTGTCGGCGGAGATGATGCCGAGCTTCTTCATGCGCTGGTAGCGCTCCTCGCGCAGCTTGTCCCAGCCCATGGCGTACTTGCCCTTGTAGTGAGCGATATCGGCGGGCCTGGCGTGAAGCGGCCAGTGGGCCGCCGTGTAGGCGACATAGAGAAGGAGAGGCTTCTTCCTGTCGGCCTTCTCAATGTACTGGACCGCGTTGTCGCTGATGGCATCGGTTATGTAGTAGTCAGCAGGAAGGTCGCTCACCTTGATGGGTGTCTTGTCGCGCATCAGGCTGGCCGGAGCGAAGAAGCTGGAGGCGCCGTCGATAATTCCATAGAAGCTGTCAAAGCCGCGGTCTGTTGGCGAGCTCTTCTGGCGGGGCCAGCCGAGATGCCACTTACCGGACATCAGGGTTGAGTAGCCGCCGCTCCTGAGGATCTCGGGGATGGTGACGCAACGCGGGTGGAGTCCCTTGCGGTGGAAAGAGGTCAGGTGCCAGACCCCAGTCAGCATCGCGGCTCTCGATACCCAGCACATATTTTCGCTGTAGAAGTTGGTGAAGCGAAGTCCTCCCGCCGCCAGCTTATCGAGGTGTGGAGTTTCGATTTCGCCTCCATAGCAGCCCAGGTCGGAGTAGCCCATGTCATCCGTCATGACGAGCACGATGTCCGGTGGGCTCTCCCCACTACAGGGCGCCTGCGTAAGAGCCAGTGCGGCCAGGAGCAGTGCTTGGGTGATGATTCGCGGCATTGGTTTCCAGGAGGTGTGAGGTTGCTGTCCTGCTCCATTGTAGTCCAGCGGGGCCTCGGGAAAAAGTAACCCCCGGGACCTCGCTACTGTTCATTCTTGCTTTTTAACCGTCCGGGCTTGAGAGTGGCCTCTTCTTCGCGAAAGGTACGGGGTTGCGAGATGGCTGAATTTGATACCATTGTCATCGGCTCGGGGGCCGGTGGGCTCACAGCCGCCGTTGCCCTGGCCAACGCGGGGCAGAAGGTGCTGGTGCTTGAGCAGCACTATCTTCCGGGAGGCTGGACCCACTCCTTCCCGCTGCACGGCCACCTGTTCAGTCCCGGGGTTCACTATCTCGGGGAGCTTCAGCCCGGCGGTCTGATGCGTGCGATCTTTGAGGGACTCGGGCTGGGAGGGGATCTCGAGTTTTACGAGCTCAACCCGGATGGGATTGATCACGTGGTTGTAGGCGATGAGCGGTTTGATATTCCGGCTTCTGTCGATGTCTTTGAACAGCGCCTTATCGAACGTTTTCCCGGGGAAGAGACGGGAATCCGGGGCTATTTCAGCTTTGCCCGGAAGATGGTTGCTGAGCTGCGTCGCCTGACCCATCTCAGCGGGGGGGCGCTCTCGGTTCTGAAATTGCCGTTTCTCGCGCCTCGAACAGCTATTTTCGGTATGCGGCCCATCGGCAGGGTTATACGGAAATACTGCAGAGATCCTCTGTTAAGGACGATCCTCGAGGTCCGGGCCGGCGATCATGGGGTGGATCCGATGCGGGTTCCCTGCGCCCAGCATCTCGGTGTTGAATCGCACTACTGGAACGGGGGCTGGTATCCCAGGGGAGGCGGGGCCGCCTTGCCAAGGGCCTACCTGAAGCGTCTGCGAGCCTGTGGCGGAGAGATCCGCCTGCGCTCGAAGGTGGAGAGGATCCTTGTTGAGGATGGTCGGGCCCGGGGAGTCAGGCTCGATGATGGAACCGAGCTGCGGGCGGCGAACATTCTCTCCAATGCCGATTCGGATGTTACCTATCGAACCCTGGTGGGAGAGGAGCACCTCTCGGCGGGTCTCAGGAAGAGGCTCGCCAGGACAGAGTATTCCATATCAGCGGTGAGCCTCTTCATGGCATCCCGAATGGACCCGAGAGCCTCGGGGCTCGATTCAGGCAATTACTGGATCTGCTCAGAGCCGGATGTTTCCGCCACCTATGACTACGCCCTGAAGAAGAGCCTCGACGATGAGGGGGTTCCGCCAGGGCTCTTCCTCACCGTGACGACCCTGAAGGACCCGGGCAAGCTGGAGGGTGGGGTTCATACGATGGAAGCGTTCTCTCTGGTCTCCTATGACGCTTTCAAGCAGTGGAGAGAAAGCGCCACAGGAGACAGGGGAGGGGACTACGAGGATTTCAAGGAGGTTCTCAAGGACAGGATGCTCACCGGGCTGGAGCGTGTGGTGCCTGGGCTTCGGGACAGCCTGGAATTCTGTGATGTGGGCTCTCCCCTGACCAATGATTATTACGTGAACGCTTTCCGCGGAAACGCCTATGGCACGGCCAAGATCGCCGGCCAGATCGGACCCTTTTCATTTCCACTGAAGACCGAGCTTTCCGGGCTCTACCATTGCGGGGCGTCGACAGTTTCCCACGGTGTCATGGGGGTCATGATCAGCGGGCTGGAGGCCGCCGCGAAAATCCTCGGACGGACCTCAGCCTCTCTTCTCAATACCGCCGGTGGGAAGATCACCCTGCGTTCCGCCGAGGAGGCGGCGCGTGCCCTGCCTGGTTTTTCAGGCAGGGGTCCGAGTTGACAGGTTTCCGCCTTCCTGTGAACATAGACCTGTTCCCTGGCTTAAAGAGAGACGATGTGAATGAGGCATCCTGAGAAATTCCTGAAGCTGTTCCTGGTTTCGGCTCTGCTGGCTCCGGTTTTGCCCGGTCTCCTGTCCTCTGCGGAGGTCGAGGTCGAGAAGCTGTCGGCCTATATCGCGAAGGCTCGCGAGGACTGGGGCGTTCCGGGCCTGGCTGTCGCCATTGTTAAGGATGGTGAGGTTGTCCTGGCCGGTGGCTATGGAGACAGGGAGCTTGGCGCGGGCAAGCCGGTAGATTCCGATACCCTCTTCGCCATAGCCTCCAACAGCAAGGCCTTCACCTCGGCCGCCATCGCCACACTCGTGGAGGATGGCAAGGTCGCCTGGAATGACCGGGTCAAAAAACACCTGCCCTGGTTTCAGCTTTACGATCGCTATGTGACGGACGAGCTGCGGGTTTTTGAGCTGCTCTGCCATCGCAGCGGCCTCGGAACCTTCAGCGGTGATCTTCTCTGGTACGGTACGCATTACAGCTCCGAGGAGGTCGTTCGCCGGGCCCGCTTCCTTCCACCCAAGGGAGTCTTCCGTTCCGATTTCGGGTACTCCAACCTGATGTTCATCGCGGCCGGCGAGGTCCTGAAGGCGGCCAGCGGCAAGTCCTGGGCGGAATATGTGGAGGAACGGTTTTTCACCCCGCTTGGTATGAAACGAACGCGGGCTACCGTGCGCGGCCTGGAGAAGATCGATAACGTGGCTACCCCTCATGGCGAGGTCATGGGCCGTCTCGTTACCTTCCCCTGGGTCAGTTGGGACAGCATGGGGGCTGCCGGGGGGGTTATATCCTCCGTTCGCGATATGTCACTCTGGCTTCGGATGCAGCTTGCCGAGGGACATTGGGATGGACGCAGGTACTTCTCGCGGGAGTCTTCGCGGAAGATGTGGAAGCCTCATATGCTGACGGGAGTCAGCGCCGCTGACCGCAAAAGACACCCCTCGACCCACTTCAAGGCCTACGCGCTGGGGTGGGGGACGCAGGACTATCTCGGCCGCAAGCTGGTCCGGCACGGGGGGGCTTATGATGGAATGTATTCCGGGGTCATGCTGGTTCCTGAGGAGAAGCTGGGGATTGTGGTTCTCACCAACAGCATGACCGGGATCTCGCACGCCCTGATCCTTCGGATCCTGGATGCCTACCTTGGCGGCAAGGAGCGCGATTGGTCGTCGGAGTTTCTGCCGCGCGAGAATCGCGGGCGGCGGAGGAAGATCGAGATACAGGAGGCCCTGGTGAGGGGGCGGGTCAAGGACACGAAGCCGTCGCTGGGCCTTGCGGCCTACGGGGGAACCTATGGCGGTCCGCTCTATGGAGATGCTTCCGTCAAGATCGAGGATGGCCGCCTCGTGCTGCGTCTCGCGCCCGCCGCCGATCTTGTCGCTGACCTGGAGCATCTTCACTACGACACCTTTCTTCTCACCTGGCGGAAAAAATTTCCATGGTTTGGCAGGGGGACCTGCCGATTCCTTGTCGATAAGAGCGGGAAGGTTGAGGAGCTCAAGCTGGATGTTCCCAACGATGATTTCTGGTTTACTGAATTAGAGTTCAGGCGCAGGTGAATTTTTAACGGTTCTTGTTGCTCCCGGCTTTGTTAGTTTGTTGATGAAGCTCCGGTTCTTTTTGGTGATCGAGGTCTCCACATGGCGTTAAAAAAGAAGCTGACGGTTCGAAAGGTCATCACCTTTGTGATGCTCTCAGTCCTGCTGGTGTCTCTCGTCACCTGGTATTTCACGCGTGAGACCTTGCCGGGGCGGGTTCGGATCGCCACGGGTCCAACCGGTGGGCTGTACCATGACTTCACATTGAGGATCAAGAAGCTGCTCGAGGATCGTTTCTCGCTCGAGGTCGAGCTGGTCTCCACTTCTGGATCAAACAGCAACCGCCAGCGGCTGCTTGGCGAAGCTGGAGCCGAGCTCGTAGACCTGGCCGTTGTCCAGGACGGGGCTGTCTCGATGAAGGATCTCTTTGTGGTCGCGCCGATTTACAAGGAGCTCGTGCATGTCATCGTCAGGAAGGGGCGCGGGATGGATTCAATCCCGGATATTGATGGCAAGCGGGTCGCGGTCGGACTCGAAGGCTCCGGGATGCAGGTCAGCGCCGATAACATTCTGAATCATTACCAGCTCGAGGTGGAGCGCAGGTCGGTATCTTTCAGGGATCTACTGACGGACGAGACGCTTGACGCCGCCATCGTGACGAGCGGAGTCTTCAGCGCCGATCTGCGAGAGGTGCTGATAGATGAGCGGTTTGTCCTGCTGCCGGTGGAGGACGCCGTTGCCTTCGAGGTGAAACATTTCTTTTTCAAGTCGGCGACGATCCCGGTGGGCCTCTATTCAGAGAAGCCTTATTCGACTCCGTCGGAGGAGCTGAAGACCATCTCCACCACGGCATCTGTTGTCGTCGGGCAGGATGCGAATGAGCAGCTCATCGAGGCGGTCCTTGGCACCATCTATGAGAGCGAGTTGCGCCAGGAATTTCCTCTCCTGATGGACAGGGACGAGGCCGCGGAATTGTCCACGCTGCGGCTGCACCCGGTTTCGAGGAAATATTTTTTCCCGCAGGATGACATCGGAGAGATCGCGACCCTGCTTGAATCCATCTCGGCCGCCAAGGAACTCCTGCTGGCGTTCGCGGCGGGCCTCTATCTTATCTGGGACCGCCTGAAGCGGCGAAAAGAGAAAGAGGATGAGCTGCGCTACATTGAGCAGCGTGAGAATCTTGACCAGTTTCTCGACAGGACCCTGAAGATCGAGAAGCAGCAGATGGAGCTTACAGATGTCGCATCTCTCGAGTCGTGTCTCGACAGGGTGACCCTGATCAAGCTTGAGGCTCTTGGGGAGTTGACGCACCAGGATCTTCGGAGCAATCAGGCCTTCACGATTTTTCTAATGCAATGCGCTAACCTGATCAGCAAGATCCAGCGGCGGATCGACCAGGCTTACAGGATGGAGAGTCGAGGCGGGAAGGACGCCTGAGAAGCCTCCGGCGTGTTCAGCGCCGCGCCGGTTTCCGGGCCGTGTGTTTCTTGATGAAGGCCAGCATGGCAAGCAGTCCGGGGTCGCCCTCTTTTGAGAGGTTGGGGCGGATCGTGTTGTGAGTGCGGTTGGCCAGGATCTGCATCGTCACATCCTGGTGGCCGGTTTTCCTGAGCGCTTCGTAAACCTGGCGGTTCTGGCGCGCGCGTTCGGGCGTCTCTCCGTCGGCGAAGAGGATAAGGATCGGTGGGGCATCCTTTCGTACCCAGGTGAGAGGGGAGGCCCTCTTCATGACCTCGGGAGAGTCATCCCATACCTTGCCCCGGCGAAGTTGGCCGGTGCGGGTTACGTCCATGAGGCCGCTGATGGGGATGGCTCCCCGGATGTTCGAGCCCTTGAGGCCCTGCTTGAGGAGGAATCGCTCATCGAGGGTCAGGAGCATGGTGAGATGTCCACCGGAGGACCCGCCGGCAATGAAGATCTTCTCCCTGTCCGCTCCGTGAGAGGCGATATTCTCCCAGGCCCAGCGAAAGACCCTGGCGGCATCTTCGATGTGGGCAGGGTACCTTACTGCGGGTGAGAGGCGGTAGTTGGGGGCGACGACTGCGATTCCGCACAGGGCGAAGCGTCGGCCAACCTGGTCCAGCCTGGATTTGTCGCCCGCCTGCAGGCCGCCGCCGTGAAGGAAGATGAGCGCCGGGAAGTTCTTCGCCTTCGCTGGCAGGTAGAGGTCGAGCTTACCCAGACCCTTCTCATACCCCTTGCCGTTTACGTACTCGATGTCTTTCCGGATGATGACTTTGTCGCCGATCTCCACTTTTCCCGGAGAGGATTTTTCTCCTTTTACAGACAGCAGGTAGGCCCGTAATTCCAGCGCATCGAGGGCGTTGTCGTTGTTGAGATCAAATTCCTTCAGGATCTTCACCCTGGCGCCAGGGGGCAACTCCTTGGCGGATAGTTTTCCATCTCCGTTTTTATCGAGGCCGGCCACCTTTGCGGGGAGCTTGTCGAGCGCTTTTCCTTGCGCCGACAGGTGCGGATTCGCCGCGGACAGGGTTATTACGCAGATCAGGATGGTGGAGTTCTTCATGATATGGCCAGGGTTATTGTACCGCCTGGAAATGTCCGAATCGATGGGGATGGTAGGATAGGAGATGAAGTTTCATTGGGTCCAGGCGCGGGACTTGTCGACTTGCGTTGACTCCTGGTGGAGAATAGTTCTGAGTTGTATCTCGCCGCAGGAGGTTTCTTTTGAGTTGCAGGGTTCTGTATCTGATCTTGCCGGTTGTTCTCGGTTTTTACGCGACGCTCGTCACGGCTGATCCTGGCGGCGTGATCAGCGTAAATTTTTCCACCGGTGATTCGACCTCCCTCGCTTCCGCTTCAGTGGAGGGAGCTGTCGCTTCCCGGCATTGGAACAACGCCATCAGTCCACCCAGGAGGGCCGGAAGCGGAATCCTTGAGAATCTGCTCGACAGCTCGGGGGCGGTATCGGGAGCGTCCTTTGCGTTCCAGGCGGCCTACGTCAATTCCAATGGGAATGGAAGAAACGGCAGGATGATGGATGCCTGGGCCGCCAATGGGGCGGGTGATTCCCCCAACTCCTTCTCTTTCCGAGGTGTCCCGCGGAGCTTCACAGAGGGAGGCTACGATGTCTATGTCTACTACGACCCGCAGACGGTGGGAGGTCTTTTTCGTTTCGCGATCGGTGAAGATGTCGTCTTCGCAAGCGAGCCGGCGCGGGGACAGTTCGATGGGCACTTTGTTGAAGCTCGCGGAAGCACTGTTGCCAATGCCGCCATCGGAAATTACGTAGTCTTTCGCGAGCTCACAGCCGGTTCGTTTGACCTGGTCGTCTCCGCTCGTTCAGGGCGCGGCGCGGTTAACGGGATCCAGCTTGTCTCCCGCGTCCGGTCCCGACCACCGGTCGCTTTGCCCAACATCGTCTTCATCCTGGCGGATGATTTCGGCTGGACCGACATCCGCAGCTGGGGGTCTGATTATTACCTGACACCTCATCTCGACAGGCTCTCGGAGCAGGGGATGCGTTTTCCACAGGCCTATGCCTTTCCAAATTGCATGCCCTTCAGGGCGGCTCTCATGAGCGGACAGTACGCTCCGAGGACGGGTGTCTACACGGTGAACAACGGCAATCGCGGCAACGCGGCCAACCGTCGGCTCAATGCCGCGCCCAACCGGCTCTCGCTGGATTTTGAGCTCGTGACCCTGGCTGAGTCCATGAGGCTCGCGGGCTACGCTACGGGACATTTCGGAAAGTGGCATATGGGGGGTGAAAATGAAGGCGGCTACCCAACAGCCCAGGGCTTCGAGGTCAACTACGGCGGCGCTGACCGGGGAGTGCCTCCATCGAGAAACGGCAGCGCCAGTTATTTCGCCGATGCGAATGGCGGCTTCGCGGTTCCGCACCTTGAAGCCAACGGAATCGCCAACCAGTATGTCACGGACCGCTTGACCACAGAGGCGCTCGGCTGGCTGGAGTCAGAGAAGGCTCGTCCCTTTTTCCTCTATTTTTCGCATTTTTCGGTCCATCTTCCCAAGCAGGCCAAGGCGGAGGACATCCAGCTTTTCAATGGACTGCCCCGGGGTGAGCGGCACAACGATCCTGTCTACGCCGCGATGATCAAGGCCATGGACGACAGCATCGGGGCGGTGGTGAATTATCTCGAGACGACCGATTCCGTCCGCTCTCCCGGACGGAAGCTCATCGACAACACCATGGTTATCTTCTACTCCGACAACGGAGGGGTAGGCGGCTATTCCGATATAGGTATCAGGGGCGCCACAGAGGTTACCCGCCAGGCTCCCCTCAAATCAGGCAAGGGCTCTCTTTACGAGGGCGGCGTCCGGGTGCCTTTCATGATTCGCTGGGATGGGCATGTCCCGGCCGGGACCGTGAACGAAACCCAGGTCGCCCCGATCGACTGGTACCCGACCTTCCTCGCCCTCACAGGTGTTGAGGCGCCGCAGGGACATGTCCTCGATGGTGAAAACCTGTTGCCGCTATTCAGGGATCCGGGGGCCAGCCTGGAGCAGCGTTCTCTCTTCTGGCATTTTCCCTGTTATACCCAGGCATCGACGCAGCTTGGAACCTGGCGCTCAAAGCCCTGTTCGGTCATCCGCAGCGGGGATTGGAAGCTGCATTATTACTACGAAGAGGAACGTTACGAGCTCTACGACCTGGCTGGAGATATCGGCGAGACGACAAACCTTGCGGAGGCCCGCTCTGAAATCCAGCAGGAACTGGCTCTACAGTTGAGAGCCTGGCTTGTGGAGACGGGCGCCGACCTTCCTACTGTCAGGGCGACGGGAAGGACAGTGGGTTTGCCTCCGGTGGATGGGCCCTTCCTGGTCCGCGGTGATTGTGACAGCAGCGGAGAGGTGAACATCACCGACCCGATCTGTGTTCTGGAACGCCTTTTTTTAGACTCCTTCGGACAGGTCTGTTTCAGGTCGGCAGACGCGGATGGAAACGGCGATCTGAACATCACCGACCCTATCTTCCTGCTCAACTACCTTTTTCTTGGCGGGGCTCCACCCCCTGAGCCATTCCCCGAGTGCGGTCCGGTCCCCCCCACGGCTCTTCCGGATGAGGGCTGCGAAACAGCCTGTCCCTGAGCCCGCCAGCGGCCCCTACTGGAAACGGATGGAGTACAGGTCGGCATCCTTGAGCGAGAAGCGCAGGCGAATCGGCCTTCCCGCGAGTGGCCGTATGTTGGGCCCGTTTTTCCATTCGATCGCCCGCTCGATGAAATCTCCGATGAACTCACGTGAATCCGCCAGGCTGTAGCCGGGAAGCGGCTTGCCTGCTTCACCAAGGATCTCAACCCTCAGGCTTCCGGCGGCGCCGGTCGCGCAGTTGACCAGCAACCGGCAGGATGAGGCGTTTTTGCCTGCTGCGGGCTGGAAGGTCAGCAGGCGGGTGGTCATCTCTCCGCCAGTATAGGGGCCGTTGACAGATGCGAAGCCATCGCTGCGCAGGGTGTAGCGCACCAGCCTGGCGGTGGGCTGTCCGTAGTTTTTCTGGACGTGCATGGCGAGCCGGCCGCCTGGCATACCGACGATTCCAAGCGCGGGGTAGTTTGTTCGTGAGACCCAGTTCTCAAGACCCGGCCCTGGCCGGATGAAGGCTTCCATGAAGGTGCGGGAGTAAAGCGTGCCGCCGCGCGTGCTCATCAGGACCGCGTCGGAGCAGTCGCTGAAGTAGCCCGGGTCGACATCGATCGCCTTCGCCTGGGCGGGGCTGAGAATTCTTCGGCCGGGCATGAAGCGCGCCGCCACTGACAGGTAGATGTGGGGAGCGCGAAAATAGGGCTGGGTCTGGTTGGTGTAGAGGTGCTCGCGCGCGGTCTCCCCGTAGCTCATGGCTTTTGGCTCGCTCCAGCTGAGGAAATCTTTCGAGGTTACCCTGCTGATGCTCCTGAACCCGCTCCAGGGTGTCGGCCCATCCCATGTTCTGAAATAACAAAGGTAGAGCCCTTCGCTTTCAGACCAGAAGGAAACGTTTTGAGAATCGAAGGCGCCCTTGGAGATGACGGCCTTCGGACGCGCCCTCTTCCAGTGGATTCCATCGGCGGAAACAAAGGCCATCAGCCCTGAGTCCGATGTGCCGGCGAGGGCCTTGTATCTCGCCGCCGGCAGGGCGGCCGGATTGGTGTCGAGGAAGGGAGAGAAGTTGTGAGAGCAGGGAGCTTCGTTTTTCAGGATCACGTTGTTTTTGGTCGAGCCGTTGATCTCGTGGATTCCCAGCTCGGGCTTTTTCCATTGGAGTCCATCCGCGCTCTCTGCGTAGCAGGTGCTCTCTATATTGGAGCCGTCGCCTCCCGCTTCCGGCAGGCCGCGGTAGTACATGCGGAAGACACCTGTATCTTTGAGGACGGTCACATAGCCGGAGAAGCGTCCCTCCCAGGGCTTGTCGAAAACGAGCGCGGTACCCTCGAGCCGCGGGTGATGAAGCTTGAGCGATGCTCCCTTCAACTGCTGAATGAGGTATCCATCGACAAAGAGCTCGCGGCGGGAGCCCAGGGGGACCGCGGCCTCTTCAGCCGGACCCGGGCAGGGAATGGCGGCTGCCATGGCGGCGAAGAAGAGGATTCGGAGTGATTCTCTGCGCATGGGAACTTCCGTTTGAATGGGTTCTGTCGTGATGGAGGAATCAGCGCCCCGGGCCGCCGCGCAGACCCTCGAGGAAATTGGTGATATCCCGGTCAAGGTTCTCCGCCAGGCGGCGGTTGGAACAGATGAAATCGCTGAAGTCTGTCGTGTCCCAGCTGAAGTTTCCGATTCGACAGGGATCGATAGCGATACAGTCGCAGATCTCGTGGGGTTCAAGATAAACTCCGAGGTTTCCGAAGAGCGCCAGCATCTCGGCCACCTCGTCGTCTTCGAGGTCGCGCGGGGTGAGCTCCTCGATGGTCGCGCACTCGACGTTGCCAATGAAGTCGAAAAGGCAGGGGTCGCCCGGGCCGCCAATGACCAGGGTCGAGAGCTCGAGGCGGTAGTCGCCATCGGCCTGGTGGGTGATCGCGGCTTCGAATACATCGCCGATCTGCGGGCAGAACCCAAAACCGGGGCTGTAGGTGAGCCGGAACTGGTCAAAGTCCGAGAGGTCCCGGGTCAGCTGTTGGGGACCGCAGGCCCCGATGTCTTCGCAGCCGAGGTCGTCCATTGGCCGGGTGTCATCCCCGCATTCCCACGGGCCGGGAGCTGGGGGCGGCGCTCCTCCAACAAAGAGGAACTGGAAGGTATAGACCGCGTCGCTCAGGTCAATCGTACCCGTGTCATTCGCATCGGCGGCATCTTCGCAGCCCGGGCGCCCTGTGCCGGCAAAAAGATAGGTGAGGGTAGCTATTCCATCGCTCAGGTCGACACTGCCGTCACCATTCGTGTCGCCTCGGCGGAATTCGTTACACATGCCTCCAAAGCCTCCGAGGCAGGTTGTTGCCGGCAGCGTGACCAGGCAGATCACCAGGAATGTATTTTTTATCAAGAGAGAGTGCTCCGAAAAATTGACTGGTTCGATTGCTGGCGACGATCAGCGCAGCCTGTGCGTAGGTCTATCTTACCTTTGGCTGTCCTGATAAACAGGAAATGTTGGCCGCGCCATCGTTTGGCAGGTCGATGACCGTGTGTTGGACAGCTTGCAACCCAGCCGGCGTCGGAGGCTGCCGTTGCGGTGAACATTCGGATCGCCTGGGAGGGGGAACCCTTGCTGCGGAGAACCGTGGTTGGTCAGCGGTTCGGGGGAGTTCGCAGGCTCTCGAGGAAGTCCAGAATAACTGCCGCAAGATCTCGATCCAGGCGCCGGTCAGAGCACATGAAGTCGTTCAAGTTTGTCTCATCCCACCTGAAGTTGCCGATGCGGCAGGGATCAATAGCTATGCAGTTACAGATTTGATGGGGCTCATGATAGATCTCCATGTCGGTGAAGAGTCCCAGCATCTCGGCGATCTCGTCATTGCCCAGGCTGCGAGGCTCGAGCTCGACAACCCTGGCGCAGGGTACATTGCCGATGATGTCCGGCAGGCATTCATCTCCTGGTTCGCCGGCGACGAGAATTGAGAGCTCCAGGCTGTAGCTTCCGTCATCCTCGTGAGTGATCGAGGCTTCGAAGACTTTTCCTATTTGCGGGCAGAAGCCAAGGCCGGGGCTGAAGGACAGGCTGAACCGGTCAAAGCTGGAAACATCCGCGCTTAAGAGCTCAGGGTCGCAAGATCCAATGTCACGACAACCGAGACCATCGGGGGCCCGGGTGTCATCTCCGCAGTCCCAGGGACCGGGCGGTGGGGGGGGCTCTCCGCCGGTAAAGAGATAAAGGAAGGTAAAGACCGCATCGCTCAGGTTGACGGCGCCCGAGTCGTCAGCGTCTGCCGCATCTTCGCAGGAGGGATCTTCACCGCCGGCGAAGAGGTAGGTCAGCGTGGTGATACCATCGCTGAGGTCGACATTCCCATCTCCGTTTGTGTCGCCGCGCCGAAAACCTACAAAGCCCGCAAGGCAGGGAGATACAGAGAGCGCCGCCACGCAGATTGCCAGTAATAATGTTTTGAGCAAGACCACACTCCCTGGTTATTACCTCACCGCCACCTGCGAAAAACGCGATAGCTACTATCCTAACATTCGAACTCAAGATAAAAAATAAATGTCTCGGCCGGGTTCGGATTGTTTATGCAGGTCGTCTGCTGTCGCCGCTGGAGTTTCAGCCGTCCTGGTGTCGGGCGGGATTGTCCTCCCCGCGGGGGCGGGGCCGGAATGGGAGGTAGAGCAGAAAGCTGACCGCGACCACCATGGCGATCATGCCCATCACATACCAGGGCCAGCCTCCAATGATCAGCGGGTTCGCTACATGTGGTGGTTCGCATAGGAAGATATAGTTGGTTCCAAAGGTCCAGTTGAACAGGCCCACGGTCAGCAGCAGCGGCTGTCCAATAAGGGAGATCTTCCACCAGGAGCCGGGGCCGGGCCGCATGCCGACAACCAATGTCAGGTAGCAGGCGGCCGCGATAATTCCTCCATGTCCGATGTAGTAATTGAGGAAGATGAGGGTCTCGCTGCCGAGGGTTCCATCCGGGTTTACCACTCCCGTGGTGAGGGTGAATTCCGGGGTAGCCAGGGAGACGAGGGCTCCGGGGATCCCCCAGTAGAAGAGGCATTCGTAGATTTTCTGGTTTCTCCAGATGAGGGCCATCCAGGAGAAGATAGCTGTCAGGTCGCACAGGTGAAGAGGCAGGCTCTCATTGATATTCCAGAGGCCTCTGCTGGCGAGCCAGAGCTGCACCAGGGGCTCTGGAACGAGCAGGAGGACTCCGAGGGTCAGGGCCAGGTTCTCCCGCCCTTTCTTCTCCAGCCGGGAGCCGAGCAGGACTATTCCCGTGATCAGGGCGATGGAGGAGCCTCCAGCCTTCCACCAGAGTGGAGTCAGGGGCGCAAGGGTTTCTGGTGTTACGATTTCCTGCATTTCTCAGGCGTTCTGTTATGCTTCTGTTGCTTTCAGTTGGTCCCTACAAGAGCAGTATAGCCAATTATTCCGGCTGCTATTGCCTGGCCCTCCGGATTTCTTTCCTTCTTCGGCCGTATACTTTTACAATGATGATGATTTGATGTACCTAATATCGCGGTGGAACGAAGACTTGAAGATCTCCTGGTTTACCATGATTCTCCTGGCCGCGGGGCTTATGGCAGGACTTTCCGGTTGCGGCTCTGACGAATCGGAATACACGGGCGGGGGTGCTCCGGGTGATTTTTCCGGTGATATCGAGAGGGGGCCGCAGCTGGCCCTTGCTTCAACCCGATCGATGACGATTGCCTGGCGATCTTTTGAGTCGACAGAACCCGCGGTCGTCTACTGGGGCGAGAACGGGCTCCCCTCCACCCGCAGGGGTGATCGCCCTGGAACAGAGCATGTTATTGAGCTGGATGGCCTCTTGCCGGACACCGCCTATTTTTACCAGCTCCAGCATGACGGCCGGTCGGTTGGCGAGGTCCACAATTTCCGGACGGCTGCGGATGCTCCGGATGCAGCTATCCGCTTTGGCGTTTTTGGAGATTTTGGCTGCGGGTGTCCGGCGCAATACGAATCCATAGGGGTCCTCAAAGACAGCCAGCCAGATCTGGTCCTGACCACCGGTGACAATGTCTATTACAGCGGCAGCGCGCGCGAGGTGCGCCAGAACTACTTTATCCCGATGGCATCGCTGATCGATCACGTCCCAGTCTACCCCACCCTGGGGAACCATGATGTGATGACAGGTAATGGGAGCCCATTCCTGGACTCTCTCTACCTGCCTGTAAACGATGCCGATGGCAGTGAGCGTTTCTATTCTTTTGACCGGGGGAATTGCCACTTCATTTCGCTGGAGGTGACCGACCGCGCAGAGGACCTGGCCCCGAGTAGTCAGCAATACCAGTGGCTTGTTCGGGACCTGCAGAGCACGGCAGCGACCTGGGTTATCTGTTATTTCCATCATCCGCTCTACAGTGATTCCTCACATGGAGATGGGGCGTTGCTGCAGATCCGCCTGGGACCCCTGTTCGATGAATATGGAGTCGATGTCGTTCTCTCGGGCCATGATCATACCTACCAGCGAACCTATCCGATACGCGGGGGGCTCGTGCTGGATGGTCAGATGGAGCCGAACTATACGGATCCCCAGGGAACGATGTACGTTGTGACCGGAGGCGGCGGAGCGACGCTTTACGGCCTCTGGCGGTCGCAGCGTCTTGCAGCTGGAGAATCGAGACGCCACGTGGTTATTTTTGACGTGGTCGGCAACGAGTTGAATCTTTCGGCGGTTGACTATAACGGCGCTGTCTTTGACAGGATGAAGATTATCAAGAGGGTCCCTGGTGATGGCAGGTAGCTCCTGGCGGCCGGGCCTCTTTCGGGAAGGTTGAAAGGTTAGGGCCATGCCCAGCAATAAGATCAGGAAGGTTGAGGTCCCCAGCGACCCCTGTCCGGACTGTGGAACCCTGATGGAGGAGATCGAGGTGCTGGGGAAGCACAAGCTCTCCTGGCTTCCCGCTCCGGCAAACTGGAAGGATCTCATGTTCAAAAAAGGGTCGCTGGTGCGCGGCCGGATCTGCCCGACCTGCGGTCGCATTCAGCTCTATGGCGATCTGCCAACGGCCGCGGAAAAGAGCCCCTGGGCGGAGGAAGCGAAAGAAGACGCGGTGGCTCCCGAGCTCAGGGAGTCGGAAGGCCTGGCGTGACAGCGGGACAATCAGAATCCGATGAGGCTGTAATGGGAGGCGCCGACTCTCCGGGAAGGCTCTTACGCCGAAGTGCCCTCATAGGGGGAGGCCTGTGGGTTGCCTGCGCGGGATACTGCGCCATTACGGTCTGCGAAGGCCGATTGGAACTGATTGAGTTGTTGTTGCTTTTCGGGCCGCTGCTCGCGGTGCCGGGCGGTCTGTCGATGGTGGTTGGTCAGCGGGCGCCTGGTGAGCTTCGAGGGGAAGGGCTTGTCGTTCAACTCCTGCTGCCGGCTGCGTTCTGCGTGATCGTCTCCCGGTGGCTTGCCCCCGGGATCCCGGCCGCGGCCCTCGCCTCCCCCTGGCTCCTGGTCACGGCGCTCGTCGCCCTGCTTGGTCTGCAGAGAATCATCCGTCGCGGGTTCGCTCCGCTCGAGGAGTTGACTGTCGATGTAGGGCTTCTCTACCTGCCGGTTGGTGGAGGATGGTTGCTGCTGTCGAGCGCGGGGATTGAGCCGATGGGGTTTGATGCGACCATCGTCCTGCTGACCGCGGTCCATTTTCATTTTGCCGGCTTTTCCGCAGCCCTGGTCGCTGGGCTTGCCGGGCGGGCACTGAAGGGAGACGCCTCCGCCTCGGGCAAAGTTCGATCGTTCGCCTTGGGCGCCTACCGCCTCGCTGCGGCCATCGTGATACTCGGTCCGCCGCTGGTCGCGGTCGGGATCATGGCTTCGCCTGTTATCGAGGTGATCTCAGGGATAGCCCTCTCCATTGGGATGCTGACCCTGGCCTTCGTCCTGGTGTTGATCGCGCTGGCTGTCGACCTGCTCCTGCCGAAGCTGCTCCTGTGCATAGCGGCACTTTCGCTCACCGCGACGATGGCCCTTTCGATGACCTACGCCACTGGCGAATACAGGGGGGAAGAGCTCATCTCCATAGCGACGATGGCCGCCACCCATGGCGTGGCCAACGTGCTGGGTTTTACCTTCTGCGGCGGGCTGGGCCTCATCCTGCTGTTGCGCGGGAGGGAAGATCTCACGCAATAGGGTTGATTTCGGATAGAAACTTCAGGCCAGCATGGGTACGGTAGATCTTCCAGAAAACAAGGAGCAGTCATGTTACGAAGATCATCTTTCCTGCTGGCGGCGGTTATTTCGTGTCTCTGGATTTCAACCATGGCGGCGGGTGTGGAGCCGACCTATAAAAATGAGAAATACGACACCAAGCACGAGCGTGATGTGCTCGACTTCTGGAAGGCCGAGTCTTCAAAGCCGACCCCGGTGATCATCTTCTTTCATGGGGGATCGTTTATCCAGGGAGACAAGAGTCAGATTCCCAGCAAGGCGATCATCGGGAAATATCTCGAAGCGGGCATCTCCTTCGCGTCCTGCAATTACCCCTTCATCGAGAATCGGAGCGCGTCGGAGTTTACGAAGGTGATGCGGCATTGCGGGCGCGCGATCCAGTTTCTGCGTTCCAAGAGCAAGGAATGGAACATCGATCACAAGCGGTTTGGCGCGATCGGGGTTTCCGCTGGAGCCCTGATCTCCGAATGGCTTGCCTACGGCCCCGAGATTGGCAGCCGCCGCAGCCGCGACAAGGTCGGGCAGTATTCTTCTAAGGTCCAGGTGGCTGGTGGGTTGATGCAGCCGACAGGGACCCAGGAGATGATCATCGGAAAGATGAAGCGTGGGGGGCCGCCGCTTTATCTCTACGCTCATTCGATGCCATCAGATGCGGTACACCATCCGAAATACGCCAAGATGATGAAGGCGAAGGCCGACAAGGTGCGGATTCGCTGTGTTCTGTATGGCACAGGCGAAAACGGGATTCCTCCTCATCCCAAGGGGAAGGA
>CAJWMA010000031.1 GCA_913042995.1 uncultured bacterium
TGGCGAGGATGACGAGACTCGAACTCGCAACCTCCGGATCGACAGTCCGGTGCTCTAACCAAATTGAGCTACATCCCCATAAGTTTAGAGGTCGGTTTAATTAACTTGTTGGAGCCTGCTTGTCAAATCGTATTTTACCGTCTCAAGCAGGCAACATTTTACTATAGGATCCATCTGGATTGACCTGATAAACCCCAACTATCAGAAACGCTCAGCCAGGCGATATCTCTGGCTGTCCCAATCGAAGTCCTTATTCAGATATTTCTTGAGTGTTCCGGCTACCCGCTGATTCAATTCCTCCATCTCGAGGTCGGTATCATAGCCGGCGATCACCACCCTGCTGGCGATCTCAGATGCCTTGAGGGGAGTCGAAGATTTCCCCAGGACATCGGTGATATAGTCCTTAAGCCTGGTCTTCTTCTTAGGAAGAATTTCCCGCACTCCGTTCTCCCGAAGAGCCTCATCGCTAAGACGATATTTTTTTCTCTCCTTGACGAAAATATCGTAACGCTGCAGCGCCTGGAAAACGGTGTTGTAGAAAGACCTCGGATTGGTCGAGCTGGACATGTAACCGACTCCCGGCAACTCTCGCTGAATCTCGGAAGCGGAGAGCGGCCCCCGGGCCTGCAGGAGGACCTGGGCGATATAATCCTTCAGGTTGTTCTTTCGCTTGCCGGCCAGGAAGCTATGGGCCACTCCTTCCTCGGCAACTCCCCGCGCAGAGATGGTGGAGCCTAAAGATTCCTCCGCCTGGGAAGCTGCCTGCCTGGGCTTCACGCCCCCGGCAGAATCAGATCGTTCGATAAGCTCAATCTGGTCATCTATTCGCCGAATCTCCAGGCGCAGACGGTCGCGCTCCTTCATGAGCTCAGCGATCGTGACGTTTCCCTTCTTCCGGTGGAGGAGCTCTTCCAGTTCCCTGACTGTCAGTTCCTCGATCTTCTTTTCGTTAACTCTTGATAACATTGTTCTCTTTACTTCTTCCACTAATCCTGACGAGATTCCACCCGGACAGAAACCCCTGTCCGTCCTCATTACCACCGCGTAAGGCCAGAACCTGCCAAACTCTTCCAGGTCAACGCCCTTTCGCAGACACTACTCCACGCAACCTCCCGGCAATCACTCTTCATTCATTTTCCGCTAAAGCAGGCAAGACAGCCGCCGAGAAGCCAACCCGCTTACCCAGCTATCAACTGTTCCGGGACCCACCTGTTCGCTTTCCTGGCAGGTACTGCCAGAGAAGCAAACCGCAGCTATCTCCTGAGAGGGAAACCCTTCCAGTTCCCCGACAGCCCGCGAATGCGGAAACTGCGTGCTTTTCCCGATCTGCTTGCGAAGCAGTATATTCAGGACCCTTTTTTTTCTCAAAACATTTATGCAACATAACCTTACCAGAACACTGATGAACGGTAACTCCCCGGCAAAGTGGCTAAACAACGCTCCCCTGGGTGACTCAAACGGCCAGCCGAACCGAAGAAACCCCTGAAAACCCGGTCGCTCACCCCTCCCGATCGCCTCGACCTAAATAAAATACGACAAGATGCTTGCAGGAATTACGGGTCCGGAGTTTTCTTCTCGGAGCGGATCGTCACAGCCTGCACGATTGAGAACCATGTCAGTACCTGATTTCATCGACAAAACCAGCGCCGGCTTCAGCCTCATCGAGGTGCCGGAGACCGTCAGGGCGAAGGCCATCGAAAACCTCGAAAGCTGGCTCCTGGATGGCAGGTTCGAGGATTCCTTCCCCCAACTGGATCACCTGCTGCAGACGGGATCATACGACCAGCTCTTTGATGCGTTCTTCCAACAGCTCCCCTTCGGCACCAGCGGCCGGCGCGGTCCCATCGGCTTCGGATCAAACAGGTTCAACCCGTTCACCCTCGGCACCTCGATCCAGGGCCACTGCGACTTCATCAAGCTCCGCCAGGAGGCAGCCCGGCCCTCCGTGGTCATCGCCTACGACGTAAGAATCTTCAACGATCTGCGGAAGGTCTACAATCCGGACATCGACAACCCCTTGCTCGGGATGTATTCGAAAGATTTCGCCAGGATCGCAGCCCGCATCTACGCGGCCAACGGAATCAAGGCCTGGTTCCCGCCAGGCGGAGAGGCCGGGTACGTAACGACACCGGAGCTCTCCTTCGCCATCAGGTCACTGGAAGCCCTGGGAGGCCTCAACATCAGCGCCTCCCACAACCATCCGGATGACAACGGAGCCAAGATCTACAACGCGGCCGGAGCCCAGGAGGTCCCCCCCCTGGACCAGGAGTTGGCGGAGCTCGTCAAGAACACGACCGAGAGCTCCAGCATCCCCTGGGAGACCGCGGTCCGGGATGGACTGATAGAGACCATCCCCACGGAGATCCACGAGCGGTACATCCAGGCAAACCTCCAGGCTTCCATTGACCCATCTTCGCGCTCCGCCAGGGTGGCCTTCACCCCCCTGCACGGGACCGGGGGCAGCTCGGTAGAGCCGGTGCTGGCCCAGGCTGGATTCAAGGTCAGCTGTCCCTCTGAACAGGCTACTCCGGATGGAGCCTTCCCCACGGTTCCGTTCCGCACGGCGAACCCCGAGGTACCTGAATCGATGGATCTCGTTACCGGTTTCGCCAGGAAAGGCGGGCTTGACCTCGCGCTGGCAACCGACCCGGATGCGGACCGCCTTGGAGTCACGGCTCCCGACGCTGAAAACCGGTGGAGCTTCCTGAATGGAAACCAGATCGGGCTCCTCCTGGCCGCCTACCTGCTGGACTCCTGCCCAGCCGAAGAGCTCCACAGGAAATTTTGCGTCTCCACAACGGTTACGAGTTCGCTGCTGGACAGGCTGGTTCGCCAACGCGGAGCGCAATCGGTAGCCCAGCTCCCAACCGGCTTTAAATATATCTGCGAGGTACTCGCGGCCATTGAATCCCGGGGGCGTTATCTCGACAAGATCAAGGGAACGCTGGACGACTTCCTGCTCGGAACGGAAGAATCGCATGGCTATCTCGTCACGAACGACATCCGCGACAAGGACGCGGCCGGCGCCTCCCTGCTGCTCGCCGAGCTCTCATCTACGCTCAAGGACCGCGGCAGCAACCTGCTCGCCTACCTTGACGAGCTCTACCTGGAGTTCGGATACACATCGACGCAACACGTCTCGACCGTAATGCTCGGGGCCGGGGGGCACCTCAATATCCGGGCTGCGCAGAAGAGCCTCAGAGAGAAACCGCCCGGACAGATCAACGATCAAGCCGTAGAGGGCCTGGTTGATTACCGGGACGAGGAGGGGACTTTTGGCCCGATCCTCTGCGATTCCGACCGCGTCGCCAGGAACATTCTCGAATTCAGACTTGCCGATGGAGCCCGCCTCATCGCCAGGCCCAGCGGAACCGAGCCGAAGCATAAGATCTACGTCGAGGTCTCAGCGCCTCCCATCGGGACTGGAGGGTCACTTGCGGACCTCCAGTCCTGCAAAGCCGAGACGGACGCCCTTGCCAGGGAGCTCGCTCTCGGCCTCTGCGCCGAATTGCTCGACCGAATTGGAATCAGCATGCCGCGCTGGGCGCTGGAGATTTCCGATCTCGTCCCGCTGGAATGGAAACGGGACTTTTCGCAGGAGGTGCTGCCGAAGCTGGTCTCTGAACTCACTGCTGGAAAGTCGGCCGGGGAAGTGGAAGAATGGGTGGATCAACGTTTGGAAAAATATGGAGCGGATGGAAAGCTGCTGGTCAGAGATGCCGTTTCGGCATATTGCAGGCAGGTTCATCCCGATCCATCTATACTAAAAAAACTCGAGCGGCTCTTTGCCATCGAGTCCAGCGGCCCTGCGGAACAGAGAGATTAAAATGAAAACGACGACAAGTGGATGGCTTGGAATGGCCGCGGCTGCGATTTTTCTTACCAGCTGCGGAGGCAGCCCGGAACCAAAACCAGCGCCGGCCCCGGCCACAGACGGGACCGAGGTCCTCTCAGCATGGATCAAGGTCTACGAAACCTCCATCGAGGAAAGTGACGTCAAGCGGACCGCCGCCGGATTTGTAGAGCACCGCAGGCTCGAAGGCAAGAGCGAGGGGAGCTACTTTGTCTACGGCATCAAGAACATGAAGACCCCCCTGGGTTTCTTCCTGCCCAGCGGCGAGACCTACCGCTACATAACCGAGGTCAACTCCAAGAAGGTCGTCTCAAAAAGCCTGGGCCCCCTGGAGCCGGAGACCGCGGTCAGGATACTTCTTCGCATCAAGGCTAATGTTGAGTTCGACAAGGAGCTCAAGCTCTAGTCCTCGTCGGCTGAACCCTCGCACGATCTCTTGCGGTGGCTGCTGATTCGCCCTAAGATTTCTGTATGGAAAGAAGAGAGAGAGAACGTGGAGCCGTTGCCCTGCCTTCCCGGCTGAAACCCCAGGCCGAAAAAGAGGCGGACGCCGAGAAAAGAATCCGCTCTCTGCTCTGGCGCTATCAGCCGGAGTTCGTCCTGGGCGGTAACCTCGATATCGTCTTCACCAGGAGCTCGAATACCCCCGTCTCCCTGAGCCAGCGGCAAGGCTCTGGAACACTGAGACTCCATGTTCTCTTCAGCAGGGCGCCCGAGTCGATCCTCGAAGACGTCATTCGCTTCTGCTTTGCCCACAGGGACCAACCCGAGGCAAAAAATCTGAGAAACCGGATCCTTGATTACGTTGGCGAAAACCGGCACCAGACCATAGCGACAATGTCCGGCCCCGGCCCCTTCTCCCCCAGGGGAAAGATCTACGACCTGGAAAAGACCCTGCGGAGGGTGATCAGAAAATATGTTCCCGAACGCCGACTGGTCAGCAGCAGGCCCGCTATCGGCTGGTCCAAGCGCCCGACCATCAAGCTCATGGGAAAATGGATCGAGACATCTCCGGGAGAACAAAACGTCATCATCATCAACAGGCGCCTGGATGATGAACGCGTACCGGCCTACTACCTGGAATACAACGTCTACCACGAGCTTCTCCATGATCTCTTTTCCATCCACCGCTCACAGGGACGCTGGATCAGGCATTCGGCCGAATTCCAGGCCCGGGAAAAGACCTACCCCCTCTACACCAGGGCGAGGGAATGGGAAATCAACGAGCTCCCGTCTCTGACCATGGCTGAAAATGCAATCCGCTAGACTATCGAAAATCTTCCAGTCCGGCTTCCTGCTGGCCTTTCTTCTCACGGCACCTGTCCGCGCGCAACCAGTGGAGACCGGGAAGGTCGACGCCATCCGAATCGAGCAGATTACGAGCGGACTTCCCGGAGGAGAATCCGGAAAGACTCTCTCCGTTCGCCAGGTTCTCTGGATCGATGGGGCGAGTCGGCGCCTGCGCCTGGAGCAGTACACTCCGGAAAAAGACAAGGTACTGGACACTGTCTTCCTGTTGCACTGCGGAAAAGAAAAAGAGACCTCCATCTTCACCCTCCCCGGCGGTGGAAAGAAATACCGTGAACACAGTGGAGACCTGAACGAGAACCAGCGGAATCGAAGAATTCACGAGCTGGAACAATTGCGCATCCTGCGCGCCTACTCCGCTCGGGAGCGTAAGCTGGCAATGAAGAAACTGGGGCTCCGTGAAGGCGGAAAGAGGGACGTCAAGCTGGAGTGGAAGGAGGCGGCTGACCACCTCGGTTTTTCCTGCAGACGCCTCACCGTTATCGAAAACGATACCGTCATTATCGATGCAGTGCTCACCGCCAGCCTCCCTGGAAATCTGGCAGAGACTTCCGGCAGCTATTTCGAAATGTATCGCCGACTTGGAGTCTTCTCTGAAGAGGTGCTCGACAAGATCAGCGGGATCAAGGGCATCCCGCTGAAAGCGGAGCTGACCGTCATTACCGATCTTCCCCGCTACACCATCTCTGTGAATACACGCCAGTTGAAGAACGAAAAAACACCCACAGCTCTCTTCGAATTACCCGGCGGCGCCGAAAAGATTGTCGATGTTCCCACCTTCTCAACCTGCCCCATCTGCGGAACCCGGGGGGAAACCGAAAAAATGGGGCGAGTGTTCACCGAGAACGGAGTGGTCTACGTCGACTCAGAGCGCTGCGCCAGGAAGGTTCAGACGAAGCTGAAGGGAGCAGGGGCCAAGAGGCGTCCCTGACAGGCCCTCGACCGGACGAAAGATCACTTCGTACCGGCGAGCTGCCTCAATCGTTCAACGCCCTTCTCCAGGCAGGAGAGGAGCTCCGGCAACTGGGAGCTCGAGTTCGAGCGCCCGAAAGAGAACCTGATCGCGCCGCGAATCAGGGCGGGCTCCAACCCCATCGCCTCCAGTACATGGGAACCCTTCCCACTACCGGAGTGACAGGCGCTGGCCGTGGAGACAGCCACATCCATCTCATCAAGAAGCTTCGCAAGTGAGCTCCCTTCAACGCCGCCAAAGGAGATGTTCAGGATATTCGGCAAGGTGTCATCCAGCGGAGTGTTGCGGGTGACCTCGCTGAACCGTGCAGAGATCTCTCCCGCCAGCGCATCGCGCAATTCACGGAGCCGCTGAGCCTCCTGATCCTGCAACTCGACCGCCAGCTTCACTGCGTGGGCAAAGCCCGCGGCGAGGGAAACATTCTCGGTTCCGGAGCGGAGCCCATTCTCCTGCCCGCCTCCCCTGGTCAGCGGAAAGAGGCTGACTCCCCGACGCACGAGCAGGGCCCCGACTCCTTTGGGACCATAGATCTTGTGGGCCGTGAGAGAGACGAGGTCTGGCTTAAATGAATCCAACCGCAAGGGTATCTTCCCTACCGCCTGGACAGCGTCAGTGTGAAACAAGCCGCCGGCTTCGCGAACAAGGGAGCAGATCCTCTCCACTGGCTGCAGAGTGCCTGTCTCATTATTCGCCATCATGACAGAGACCAGGGTGGTCTTACCGAGTTCAAGTGAGGAGAGCTCTCTCTCCTCTATCCGGCCATCGCAATCAACCGGGATGGTGGAGAAGCTCCCTCCGAGTCTCTCCACAAGATCCGCGCTGCCGAGGACCGCGGGGTGCTCTATCGAACCCGCAAGAACCCGGGTGATGCCTGTCCTGCCAGGAAGAATAGCCCCGGCAACCGCAAGGTTGTCGGCCTCCGTACCGCCTGAGGTAAAGACAAGATCGTATGAGGCAGCCCCCAGGGATTCCAGGATGCTCTCCCTTGAGGCCTCCAGTTCCTCCCTGGCCTTGAGCCCGGCTCGATGAGAAGAGCTCGGATTGCCTGAATTCTCGCGGTAGCAGGCATCCATTACGGCGAGCACAGCCGGAGCCACCTCCGTGGTGGCTGCATGGTCGAGGTAGAT
This sequence comes from uncultured bacterium, assembly GCA_913042995.1. Lineage (GTDB taxonomy): Bacteria > Planctomycetota > UBA8108 > UBA8108 > UBA8108 > UBA8108. The sequence goes on from CAJWMA010000031.1 coordinate 7,262, forward strand.
TCCGTTTGAGCTTCCCGGATTATCCATGCGGCCATTGTAACCGCTGCGTACCCGCGGCAAGCCACGAAAGGTCAAGGCGAAAGGATTGATCCCGGCTCCACGACAGATCGGAGCCCGGCCACTGCTCAGGGAGTGATCACCACTGGCGTACTGCGCGGCACCAGGTCGAAGACCATCTCGACATCTTCCTTCAGCATCCGGATACAGCCGGCCGAAGATTCACGGCCGATGGAATCGGAATCCACCGTCCCGTGGATTCCGATTCCGGAGATCTGCTCCGTATCTCGAAATCCGAGCCAACGCGAACCGAGGACATTGCGAGGATCCCCAGGGCCGATAGGATCAGAGCCAGGGCGGAACCAGGTGGGATCTTTCTGACGAACCTCGATGGTGAATTCGCCCACGGGCGTTGTATTGTCCCTTCCCAGGCCGACACGCGCCTGGTAAAGCAGCCTGTCATCCAACGTCACCCAGAGAAGAAAGTCGCTCTTATCTACGAAGATCTTGACCTTGCCGCCGAGAATCCGCAGGCGGCTGCGCGGCTGGATCACCTCAGACTTCAGACCGCTCAGACGCGTAATGGCATCGGCTGTGGTCTGGTGCCGCTTGGCAATGTGGGTGAGATTGTCGCCGGGCTGGACATTGTACCGTTCAACAAGCGGCGTCATCCGGAGAGAGAAAACATTCTTCTTCAGCATCGGATTGAGGATGTCGTAGACCCGGGTTCGAAGGATCCCATTCGTAGCCAGCCGGTGAGCCTGGGAAAGTTCAGTCCAACCCTCCAGCAACGAGGATTCCTTGCCCTGCAGAAGAATCGAGTTGCCCCTGCTGAGCTGGCTCTCAAAAGCCTTGCCTCCATCCCCTCGGTCAACGAGATAGCTGATGTATTTCTCACGCCAGAGGGCGACATCATCGGCCTCGAGTAATTTCATGACCTGGGTCGAGAGATTAATGTCCTTGCGCTGGCTGGCCTTGGCGAAGGCCGCCCTGTAAAGCCGCAACCCCTGGCTCTCCTCGCCCCTGGCGAAAAAGCGATCCGCCTCAGCGAGGAGCCCCTGGATCTCGGCATCAGGGACAGGGGAAACCGTTTGCCTGGCAACTACAGGCTTTGGCAACGCGGCTCCCCTGCGCAGGAAGATCGGCTTCCTGGGAATGGGCAGAGGCGCCGGCGCGGCCTTTGGTGCCGGGTTAAGAGTGGTCAGCTTCTGAGGGCCAGCCGCCTGCCCCGCCGGATCTCCCTGCACGGCAGGAGACAATCCGTCCCTCTGTAGAAATTGAATTCCCGCAACCGCAACTCCAGCGCCCACCACAGCAGCAAGCAACATACCCATCCAAGCTTTCACAATGAACCTCCTCTGCATCCCGCCCCAGGTCTCAAAAGACCCTGCCTGCGGAACTGGTTGTGATACTCTCCTTCTTCACGGGAATGGATCCCGGAAAATGCTTCTCTTCTTCTCCCAGGCTCTATCCGCAACGAACGTCTTCTCTTCTTCACAGCTCCAGGCTGCCTGGCTCCTGAACTTGGCGCGAATTTTAGCATGGAGAAACACGAAACAAAGACATAAATCTTTGTCGAACGCTCAGCTAAAGCCGCAAAAACCGCGCCATCAGGCACCTGTCCGGCGGGCCAGGTAATGGCCTCCGGCAATTCGAAAACGCCCCGGGAGAGGCATCTATCAGGCGCTGCGGGCCGTCTCGACGAGGCCGTCGAAAACTGCGGGATCCCTGACAGCCAGGTCGGCAAGCACCTTTCGGTTCAGATCGACCTCGGCACGCTTGAGTCCGTAGATGAACTCACTGTAGCGCATTCCACGAGCCCTGCAGGCGGCGTTGATCCTGACGATCCAGAGTCGACGCCAATCGCCTTTTTTCTTCCTGCGATGACGGGTCGCGTAGGCTTCGGCCCTTGTGCGAGCCTCCTTGGCAGTACGCAGGAGCTTCCCACGGCCTCCACGAAAGCCTTTCACTCTACGGAAGAGCTTGTTCTTCTTGCGCAGTCGGGCTACCCCAGATCTGGCTCGTGGCATATCTCAGTACTCCTGCATTCAGGCTCTCAACCGGAAAACTAATCCCGGCAGAGAAGCTTACGAATTTTCTTGGCGTCTTCAGGCGCGCACATCACACCATTTCTAAGGTTGCGAAGCTGCTTGGTTGTCTTGCATTCGAGGAGGTGACGCCTTCCGGCCTTCCAACGTTTCACCTTGCCCTTGCTGGTTACCTTGAAGCGTTTGGCTGCGCCCCGATGTGTTTTCTGCTTAGGCATTTGTCGTCCTCTCTGGCGGGATGCCTCGCGGGCATTCCTTGAATATCACGTTCTCTAATAACCTCGCTCCACCGCTCACAACCAGGAGGCCTGATACACAAACCGACTCCCCGTGAATACGGTGGAAGTGGGAGATTCTACCGCAGGCTCGGATCTATGGAAGGCTTTTTTTGCCTGAATCGACCCCGATCGAGAGTCCGAGAAAATACCGATAACCGTAAACGCTGCAAGTACCTGCAGGCTCCGCAGGGAGCTACCCCTTGTTTACCAGGATCATATTCATGCGGTTACGCGCTTCTCGCGACGGTTCTTTTTCGATCTTGGAGCAGTCCTCGAGCTCTCCAGCGAAACGATGAAGGAGGTCCATACCGAGATCGACATGCACCATCTCTCTACCGCGGAACATCATGGTGACCAGGACCTTGTGTCCTTTGCTGAGAAAACGCCTGGCCCTCTCGACCTTCACATTGAAGTCATGGTCCCCGACCTTGGGTCGGAGCTTGACCTCCTTGCGCTTGTTGACGGGTTTTTTCTGGCCCCTGTTCTTCTTGGTCTGCTGGTACCTGAACTTGCCAAAGTCCATCAGCTTACAGGTGCGGGGGTCGGAATTCGGAGCTATTTCCACGAGATCAATTTCGCGCTCTTTCGCAATCTGGAGAGCTTCGCTGACCTCCATGATACCCATCTGCTCTCCCTTATCATCAATCAGGCGACAATTGCCGACCGCGTCACGATCAGAGAGAATCCGAGGCCCTTTCTGACGAAGGGCTGCTCTACCACGGAAATTTTGAGTGGAAATAAAACCTGCTCCTGTAAATAAGCCTGTCGGGAATCGAGGAACACCGTAAAACACCTGCCGCGACAACCCGCCTGCAGGGATCGATGATCCAGTTCAAATCAACCCGGTAAACAAGAAGTATAACCTGATACTAATCCCTGAGAAAAAAGTCCGTCAACTGAAAAAGACGCGGCGCGGAATAGATGGAGCCAGATCACTCCGTCGACTCCTCAGACGATTCATCTGACGATTCCTCCGGAATATTGAGTTCGAGGAACAACTCCTCCAACTGCTCCCGGCTGACGCCTCCCGGAGCCTCCGTCATCACGCAGCCTCCCTTGGCAGTTTTGGGGAAAGGGATCACATCTCGAATCGACGGAACTCCCAGGAGCAACATCACCAGCCTGTCGAGCCCCAGCGCTATTCCACCGTGTGGCGGCGCGCCAAAGGAGAGGGCGTCAAGCAGGAAGCCGAACTTCTCACGAGCCTCCTCCTCGGACATGTCGATAGCCGTAAAGACCCTGGACTGGACATCCTCGCTGTGAATACGAATGCTGCCACCGCCAAGCTCAATTCCGTTGAGGATGATGTCATAGGCCCGGGCCTTCACCTCGCCGGGCTTCTCCTCCAACAGCTCGAGATCTTCCTCTCGGGGGCTGGTAAATGGATGGTGACAGGCATGATAGCGGCCCTCATCTTCATTCCAGTCGAGCAGGGGGAAGTCGGTAACCCAGAGAAGATCATAGCGGCCCTCTGGAATCAGCTCGAGCTTCTCCCCCAGGTGCAATCTCACCTCGCCAAGCGAGGTTGCGGCTACCGATTCCTTGTCGGCCACCATCAGAAGCAGGTCTCCCTCGCCGGCTCCAAACGCCTTGCGAAGAGCGGTCTCCCCCTCCTCTCCGAGAAACTTCGCAATGGGCCCCTTGGCCCCCTCGGCCTCGAGCTTCATCCAGGCGAGGCCTCTCGCCCCGAAGCTCTTGGCGACGCTCTCGCAGCCATCGATATCCTTGCGCGACAGGCTCGCTCCTCCTGGAACACAGATGCCCCTGACCACACCGCCGGACTCGACAGCCTTGCTGAAAACCTGGAAATCCGTAGAGCCCGCTTCTTCCGATACGTCGTGAATAAAGAGCTCAAAACGCGTGTCGGGACGATCTGAACCGTAGCGGGCCATCGCCTCCTGGTATTCCATTTGCTGGATCGGGAGCTCGATCTTCACTCCAAGCAGCTCCTCAAAGAGCCTGCTTAGCAGCCTGTCAATCAGCTCACGAATGTCGTCTTCGTCAACGAAGGCGAGCTCCATATCGAGCTGGGTAAACTCCGGCTGGCGGTCAGCGCGGAGATCCTCATCTCTCATGCAACGAACAATCTGGTAGTAGCGGTCGAAACCGGCAATCATGAACAGCTGCTTGAAAAGCTGGGGCGACTGCGGAAGCGCGTAGAACCTGCCGGTATGAACCCTGGATGGAACCAGGAAATCCCGCGCGCCCTCGGGAGTACTCCGAGTGAGGAACGGCGTCTCGAGATCGAGAAAATCATGCTCCTCCAGCACCTCGCGAATGATGCGGGTAACCCTGGATCGAAAGATCATGTTCTTCTGAATACGCCGGCGGCGTAAATCGAGATACCGGTATTTCAGGCGAATGTCTTCCCCTGGTTCCTCCTTCGATTCGGCGATCTCGAAAGGCGGAACCTCTGATGGATTTAGGATCTCTACCCCTGTAGCGGCAAGCTCGACATCCCCGGTATCCAGCTTGGGATTTCTCATCCCCTCAGGCCGGGCCCGTACCGTCCCGGTCACCGCGAGGACAAACTCGACGCGGAGCTGGTCAAGCACCCCCCCATAGCCGAGCTCCGGATCGAGCACGACCTGGGTCAGGCCGTACCTGTCCCGCAGATCTATAAATGTCAGTCCCCCATGGTCGCGGATACTCTCGATCCAGCCGTTCAGGGTGATGGTTTCGTCGACGTCGCCAAGCCGAGCCTGGCCACAGGTATGCGTACGTTTGTTGGAATCGCCTTTATTGGACATGCGCGGTATTTTCTTAGTTCATCCCTGCCTTGTCCATAGCCAAAAAAGAGCTAAGATTTTTCGGCTCGCCGACTGGCGGCCTGGAAGCGGAGCCCTATGCTATCCCCTGCCCGCCTCCCCCACGGCATCCGCGCCTGGCCGGGGAGAAACTCGCCAATGAACCCGCGGGAAGCCATCGTTTACATCCACCTGCATCTCGCAACACTCTATAACAGCGGATTGGCGCTGCGGCTGCTCCAGGCCTTTGGCGGCCCGAAAGGCGTCCTTGAAGCTGGGACGAACGAGCTCCTCGGAATCAAGGGCATGAGCGTAAAGGTCAGGAAACGCCTCCGCTGCAAAAGAACACGAGAGCAGGCGAAGGTTGAATGGAGCAGGTGTGTATCGGAAAAAATCCGTGTCCTGATCCATTCCTTACCCGGCTATCCAGCCCGGCTCCTGAACCTGGAGGAGATGCCGCTGCTGCTATTCTCCAGGGGCAAGCTAGCTGAGGCTGATTCCCGGGCCCTCGCCGTTGTAGGATCGAGACGCCCCACCCCTTACTCTCTAAGGCAGACCAGCCTATTCGCAGGCGACCTGGCCGGCAGGGGAGCGACCCTCGTCAGCGGCCTGGCAAGAGGCGTAGATGCCTGCGCCCATCGCGCAGCCCTTGAGGCCGGGGGGCGCACCATAGCAGTGCTGGGATCCGGCCTCGGAAAAATCTATCCGCCGGAAAATCACACCCTCGCCAATAGAGTCCTTGCGGAAAATTCCGGGGTCCTGTTGAGCGAGTTCCCTTTTTCAATGCGGCCCAGACCCTATCACTTCCCGCAGAGAAACCGGCTCATCAGCGGTCTCTCAAACGCCCTGCTTGTCATCCAGGCCGGAGAAAAATCAGGCAGCCTCAGCACCGCGCGCTGGGCGCTGGAGCAGGGGAAGAGCATCTTTGTTCTGCCTAGCAGGGTGGACGAAGAGCACAACCGCGGCGGCCTGCACCTGCTTCGCGATGGAGCCGGGGTCGCCACCTCACCGGTTGACCTCTCCCTGGAGCTTGGACTCACCGGCATGCCGGCCCGCGGAGAGGAAAAAACGCCTGGAGAGCGGAGGGCGCTGCCGGGAAAACTTGGCGGTCCCCTCGAGGCGCTCTTCCAGGAGGAGGATGGATGGCACCCCGACTCGCTCTCAGCCCGGTTAGGGGTCCCTTGCAGCTCTCTCCTTGCGATATTGGGCCGACTGGAACTGGATGGATACCTCATGAAAACATCTTCCGGTTTCTACCGATTGAGGTAACCAGATGGGCTCGCCGACGAGAAAAAAGAAGGGGCAAGCACCAGGAAAGGAGAGCCAGGGGCATTGCCTGAAAAATAAACCCGACTACAATCCATATCAGGATGAAAAGAACCACGATACAGGTCGCTCTTGCCTGCCTGGCGCTGGCCATGGGCTGTGGATGCGTCCGTGAGACAGTCTCCTCCGTCAACCGGCCGAAGATTCTGGATTTTTCAGACTCGATCGCCTCTACCGGACTCTGGCCTGTGGGCTTCCCGCACGGCATCAACCTGATCGCGGAGTTGGGAGACGAAGACCTCACCAGGAACGAACGCGAGCGGCTGCACAGAGACCTCTACCGGGCGCAACCCTACCGCGATGGCAGAGCGGAGGTCTGGAAAATAGGCCGGCCGCACGAGCTGGTCTATTCAAATGGACGATTCCAGGTCGGAGGATTCAACTATACGCCGCGCAAGCGTTCCAAGCTTTTCCTGTTCAAAGAACGGTCGGGCGATTTCAGCTTTCGCTTTCACAATCAGAAGATCATCGTCAAGGCCGGGAGAAGCTGGAAGCCATCCGTGTTCTACAGCACGGTTGAGCTCTCTCCCCAGAATTCAGACCCGGGGGCTCAGAGGACAAGGCCCGCAAGACGTTCCAGGGTGCGTAAGCAGACGATCTGGATGGGAGAGATTCTCCAGATCGGCCAGACGGTCATCCGGATCGATCCTCGCCATGGCGGCTCCTGGACCGTCAATGACCGCAACTACCGTCCCTATGCCGAAAGGCCCCTGATCCTGGAGGGAATCGTTCGCTTTGCCGAATAACGACGCCGGGCGAAAACCGACTGAATTGCTCCAGTTGCTGGGCGATGAATTCATCGAGACCGCATCAAACGCCGTTGAAGAGGCAGGAGAACCTTCCTACCGCGTAGACCAGCTGCGCCGCTGGCTCTACGAAAGGACTCCCCGATCATTCAAAGACATGGAGGGTCTTCCCCTTTCGCTCAGAGAGCATCTCGATAAAATATTTGTTCTCCACCCTCTCGACCACGACCTGGAGCAGGTATCCGAGGATGGAACCAGGAAGTTTCTCTGGAAGCAGGGCCGTGACGGCGGACGCATCGAGAGCGTACTGATTCCGGATGGAGACCGGACAACCTATTGCATCTCGACCCAGTCGGGCTGCCCGGTCAAATGCACCTTCTGCGCCACCGGCTACGGCGGTTTCAGCGGCAACCTCAGCGCGGCGGAGATCATCGACCAGGTGGTCCAGATTAGAAGCCTTAGCCAACAGGCTCCCACCAACCTGGTGTTCATGGGAATGGGAGAGCCCCTGCTGAACTTTGACGATCTGCTACGATCTCTCTCGATCCTCACAGATCCCCGGCAGCTTGGAATCGGGGCGCGCCGAATCACGGTTTCAACCGTTGGCATTCCAGAGCGGATCCGCCAGCTGTCACAGGCCTTCCCGCAGGTAAAGCTGGCACTCTCCATTCATGCGGCCGACCCGGCTCTTCGCGATGAGCTGGTCCCGCTGAACCTGAAATATCCCCTCGATGCCGTCCTCGATGCCGTCAGAGAGCACTGTGCCAACACCGGCAAGAAGGTAACCTTTGAATACGTGATTCTCCCTGGAGTCAATGACAGCCGGGAAGCCGCTAATGCTCTCACGAAAAAAGTCAGGGGAATCCCCGCATCGATCAACCTGATTGGGTTCAACCCCTTCGAGGAGGCGCCCTACAGCAAGCCGGAGCTGAGATCAATGATCGCCTTCCGTGACAGCATACAAAGGAACTATCCCGGAGACGTCACCATCAGAAGAAGCCGGGGCGAGGACATCCAGGGAGCCTGCGGACAACTCAGCCTGAAAAACAGCCCGGCCAGTTGAGCCGCCGTGCGAAACGACGGCCTCGCTGAATCAGCTCAGGGAGTCTTTGTCGCCGGTTTCGGCGGGGCGGGCTTGGCCGGAACGACCTTGGCCCCCGTAGTCGGCTTCCTGGGGTTTTTCCCTCGCGTCTTGCTGCCTTCTTTCTTTCCGCGCGAACGGCCGCGGCCAGCGTGGACGCCAACGGGCGGAGCGGGCCCGGCCTTGGTGGCGGTAGGGAGCTGGGGATTCTTCTTCGTTCCATCAATCCCCCCGGTAAAGGGTATCCCCTCGGGCTTGGCAAAGAGAGCGTCCTTGAGATTCTGGTTGTACTGGATGTCGGTATATTGACGCTGCGTGTCCAGGTCTCCATCGACATGGATCTCGACCTTGAGCGGAAACTTGAGCGCGTGGTTAGACTTGTCCTTGAACTTGATCGGACGGTAGAGCTTGTAGAATTGCTCCTTTTTGACGGTCTGCTTTCCGGAGGTATCGAACCACTCCTTCTTCAGCAGCAGCGCTGTCTTCTTTGAGAAGAAATAACGGATCTTCTGACGCCCGGTGAAATCGGACACCTCGACAATATCGGCGGCGTCATCATCTACCAGGCCCTGACCGATCATCTTCAGCCCGTAACCATCTTCCTTCCAGTGGAGGAAGAAATCATCAACCTGTTTGTCCCAGACGAAAACACTGAGCGTTCGACCTTCCAGGGGCGAAACGGTACCGAGCATTTTCACCCACCCCTCCTGCAACTGACCGTTGTAGACCTGGGTAAAGGCCAGCGGGGCATCCTTGATCTTGAAGCCCTTGATCTCCCACTCCTCGCGGTACTTGTGACCGCGTTTGAGATAAAGAGCGATCACAGCCTCGGTTTCACCGGTAGCCGAATACTTGATGTTGCGGAACTTGGCCATCCGGTCTTTCACCAGGGCAAGTACATCCTTGCCGCCAATCGCCTCAAGATAGCGAGCGACGACCGCTTCGGCCGCCTGGTCACTTTTCTGACCAAAGACCTTCTTTTCATCCTGGGACTTCAGGTCAACCTTCTTAAAGAGGTCTTCGACCTGCTTGGTCTCCTTCTTGGCGCCTTCCTGAGTCCACAGAACCGGCGTCACACAGAAAGCGCTCACCAGGAGCGCCCCGCAAAAGAGATGGCCTGTTAACCTGGACATTCTCGTCTTCTCCAAATGGTTTAATAATCGAATGTTCGCACTCTGGAGTACTGGTACCCCATCCCCGGCGACATTCGTACCGACTTCCACGGATCCGGACCCTGATCCTGGCGACGCTGCATTAGTTTCAACGTTGCCGGCCCTGCCGATCCCTTCTAATTGTATGTAACCCGGACACTTGTATCATCAGCGCCATTTCTTGGCAACTTGAAAGGTCGACCTGAAAAAACCCGGCTCAGCCGCTTTTTTCTTCCTCGGGAAGCCTGCTTTGCGGGCTGTAACCCATTTTCTTCCAAGCTTTTGCGGGTACAGGGGAACCTTCATGAACAAACCCGAGCCCCTCGTTATCGAGCCATCTGCGGATGGTCCCAAGCGGCAGAAACAAGCCCATGTGAGGAACCAGGCGGGGCTTTGCTTTGCCGTAGGTGTAGATCATGCTGAAAATTCCGATGAGGTTACAATCCGGAACGGAATAAACTCCGCCGCCGGAATTACCGAAATAGGTCGGCGCGTTGATCATCCAGAATTTCTCTCCATCGACCTCCTTGTCGACAGCTGTAATCTGCCCCATCGTGGCGACCGGGTTGCTTCCAAGAGGACAACCTACGACACAGGCCTGTGAGAAAATATCCAGTTCCCCGAGAAGAGCGTCGTCTTGCAGATGAGCAAAGCCCGGTAGCCGTACTTCAGTCCCGAGGGAAAGCAGGGCAATGTCCTTGGCCTTGTCATAAGCGATAAGCCGGGCGGTAAGCGCGCCGGTCTCTTGATCTGTCCCCGGGAAAAAAAGCTTCACCGCATCGATCTCTCTCTCGAGCCTGTTGCCCAGCACCTCGGCCACCACATGGAAAGCGGTCAGGGCCAGGTTGCAGTGGCGCTGCGGTGAGGCGCCTTCCGCAAATGGACCTGAGTAGACAACCACCGCGCTGCCGACTGTCCCGTTCCCTCGCAGCTGAACGGTAGGCTGGATCATCAGCCGCTTACCTCGCTCGGAAGAAAGCTCCGTCTCCGGACCGATATCTCCCAGCCGGACAGCGTTATCCCGGGCCAGAGCCTTCACCGCCGCAACATCAGCCAGCGAGGATCTCAACCGAGAGTCGCGCGCCTCTAGCTCAGCCTGGAAACCTGCCCGCTCAGTTTCCAGAGCCCTTGAAGCGACATCGAGATCCCCCAGCGCCTGCTCGATTCTCCGCTGAGAATCATCGATGCGCCGCAGGAGACCTTCCAGGATGGCTTGCCTGCGGCGTCCATCTCCCGAGTCTTCCCGGCCGGACAACTCCGACCCTGTCGCTCTCTCGGCCATCCCGCGGCTCACCCTCTGTGAATGAACGACCACGAGCGCCAGCAATACCAGCAAGGCCAGCAGCCTGGTTCGCCCGCCACGCAATCGTCCTCGCAAAGTATCAGCAGTCATTGCTCGCACCGTCATTCTTTAGCTGAAGAGCCCCCCTCTTCAAAGAATACGATGAGCCTCTCTCCCACAGCAAACAGGGTCAGCGGGGACGAAGAATACCGGAAGTTGAACCGCGTGAAAGCCGCTGCCTCAGGGAATCTCCGGCTTTTCGGAACCTTCCGTCTTGCCCTGCTCGGGCTCCTCGCCGGCTAAAGCCTCGGATGCCGCGGCGGCGCCTTCCGCCACATTCTCCCGGTTACCTTTAACGGGCTTATTCTTGCCGAGACAAATCCAGATCAATCGGCCCGGAACAACCTCGACCCGCCCCACCTTCCTTCTCCCGATGAACTCCCGAACGGATTCCAGAGCGAGCGCCCTCGATTCGAGCTTCTTTGGATCAAGCTCCACCGATTCAGTAAGCCGGTCAACCATCTGGCCGTTCACGAATACCGCATGTTCCCGCTCCGAGGGCTCAACAAGCTCCTTGCTGTACTCAGGCCAGGGACTGTCGTCAATCGCATCCTCATTGCCCATGCGCTCCCAGAGTTCAAAAGCCAGGTGGGGAGCAAAGGGCTTGAGCACAACGAGGAATGTCTTCAGAGTGCTCGTGTCAACCTCCTCCAGGGTCGTCTTTGGAGATGCCAGGAAATTGACGAACTCCCGGAGCGCGCTGATGGCCGTGTGGAACTTGAGCCCCTCCAGTCTTTTCGACACATCGAAAATCAATCGATGCTTGGCGACGAGAACATTTCTCGAAACGAATCGTCCCTGCCCTATCCGCCCGCAGACCGCTCTCCAGATCTTCTCCAGAAAACGCCTGATCTTGTAGAGGCTGTCATCATCAAAGCTGGCGCTGTTATCCGCCGGGCCGAGGCAAAGCAACTGAATACGGAGCGCATCGGCTCCAAACCTTCCCAGCAGCTCCATGGAAGAGGCTGCCATGGTCTCGGGGCCCTGGTTCTCGGAGGCGTCTTTCGAATCGAAAGAGAGAGTCCCGACCTGGCAAAAACTTCTAAACGGCTCAAAAGAAGGAATGTGACGATTCATGTAGAGAAACTTGGTTATGCACCGGATACCGATGAGCTCTTTCGGAGACACGCGGACTCCGGAAAAAACCACGTCAACCGGAATAGCTTTCTCGATACCTTTATCTGAAAACGGCCGCAAGCGCTCCCCGGTCGGCTTTCGCTCTTCCGGCTCCTCTTCCCCTTGCGAAGCTTCTACTTCATCCTCAGTTTCAGATTCAGGCTCAGATTCATCCAACGAACCCGGAAGCCCATCCGTCTCCTCCTGCGAAGCAGGCTCTACTTCTTCCTCGGCCTTCGCCTCAGCAGGGAGTTCGGAAGATTCGGATGGGTCCGCATCCGCAGCCAATTCCTGCTGTTCATCCGCCAGCTCTTCTTCCCCGGATTCAACCTCCCCGGCAATATCAGCTTCCACGCCCTCGCTGCCACCTTCCTCCTCTTTCGCGGCTTCAGCCGAATCCTCCTCAGCCGGACCGGGAAGATCCTCAGAACCGTCGACCTCCGCCGGAGCCGAAGCCTCCTGGGAAACAACAGGAACCTCGGCTGAAGGCTCCGTCACAGCTTCTTCGGCTTCGACTGGAGCCTCCTCCTTGAACTCCACATCGACACAGGGCTTGTCAAAATCTTCCCTGAAGCCCTCGACAACTCCACCCAGCTCCGGCAGAGCAACCTGCAGATAGCTCAGCGCGCGGCCCAGCCAGGGAAGCAGGCTGCTCGAATCCCTCTGGACAGCCTGGCCTCCGCGCTGAATTTTCTGGGCCGAATAATCAGCTCCATCGCTTGTCTTGCAGGAGGCAAGGGTTCGCTCCCCCGAACGAAGCGTCTCTAAATCCAGGGGCGGACAATGCAGGGGGAGTTCTTCGGAAGCAGCGCCCTTCGCCTCGTCTCCATGGTACATCGGTACAGGAGGACTCCAGGCTCCCGGCCCGGAAACCAGCAGATCTCTCAGAGAATAGCGGGTCATCTTGCTGCAGACCCCCCGCTTCGAAAGCTGCTTGATAATCCGTTCACGGGCTCGCAATGGCTTCATTCCGCTGCAAGGGCCGGAGTTGGTCAGCTTGCCATCGCCTTCATAGGCCTCGACAAGCAATCCCTCGTGATCAAAGCTGGCCGCGCTGGAATGAATCACCTCGCGAATACGCAGCTTCACCCTCTTGGCGAATTTGAATTGTTTTCTATCGTGAGCGGGAATTCCGAGAACAACTCCATTGGAATAGGCGTTGAGCGCCAGGGGCGAGATCAGGACAGGTACCTTCTCCAGATTGATCGGATTCAAGGCGAAGCCGCCCGTCCTGACACCGGAATCCAGGGACTCATCTCCATTTTTGTAACGCTTCTGATAGGCCTGGACATCTTCGACGTAATCCGGGTCGGTGATGAAATCAACGATTTCATGTCCGGGAGCGACAAGCACAAAGGTGAGTCCATACAACGCCTCCAGCCTGGAAGTGAACACCCCCAGGTGCCGACACTCATTCCTGAAGGGCTGCGAGAAGGCCAGCTCGATCTCAATCCCCCTCCTGCGCCCTATCAGAGCCTTCTGCTCCTTACGCAAATTCGCCGGCCATTTCGATTTGTCGACATCAGCGAAGAGCTTCTCAGCGAAAGGAATAATATCCAGAAACCATTGGGGCAACTCCGCCTCGGCAGGCGCCTCCTCCGGGGCTTCCTTTTCCTCCGTATCGGCTTCACCTGCGACTGCTGGTTGCTCATCCTCAGGGCCGGAACGGAGATGTCTCGAATTCAACAGCTCAAGGAAGAGCCACTGCGTGAAGCGGTAATAGGCGGGGTCCGATGTGCTCGCAACTCCAGCTCCGGGACTCGAATGCGGATCCGCCTGGATCGCCAGGGCTCTCTCGATGGATTCAAGGCGTCCAAGATCTTCACTGAGAAATTCATTCGGAAGCTTTCCCTCTTCGATGGCCTTTCCCAGGACCCCTTCGTGAAATCCGTCCAGTACTCTACCAATGCGAATATCCTGCCCCTTGAGACGCTGGAATCTCGAATAGACATCGGCAAGCGCCATACAGCGCAGATCTGTCCAGGTCGGGCCGCCGGGAGCGAATGGCCATTGCAGCACCAGGCTTCCAGACGAATCCCCCGACATTTGCGGGGCATCAGCCTGCTCGATGGCCTCAGACCAGGCCTTCTGCCATTTTTCCTCAATACTTGTTATCTCATAGGGTTGAATCGCCATTCGGGCGAAGATAAGTCTCCTACAGGTAAGTTTCAACGCAAAAGCAACCCGGACAGCCGACCAACGACCTGAAAGCAGGGGGATGCCGCTGAAAACAATCTTGACACCCATCCAAGTGATCTAGATATTAGGGCCTTCTCGTGATATCTCCTGGGGTATCATCGGGGAGTAAAATAAGACAATTCGGGGGATTAGCTCAGTTGGGAGAGCGCAGCACTGGCAGTGCTGAGGTCACGGGT
>CAJWMA010000032.1 GCA_913042995.1 uncultured bacterium
CCGGTCCCGTACCAGCCGAACTGCGTCAACGGGCACTTTCCACAGAGGTCGTCCCCCACCCCCGCCAGCAGCGCTGAGCGAACTCAGGCTTCCGTAGCCCCCTGGGTCTCATCGTCAAAGGGCAGATCCGTAAGCACCATGGTATCCATGGTTGGGTTCTTCTTCTTCTGGCGGAGATCAGGACCGACGGCCTCTCTCAGCCGCTCGACCAGTTCGCTGGGCAGAAGACGCTTGCCGGGGTCTTTTTCGAGCGCCATGGCGACCACCTTGTCGACCGCCTCGGTGACATCTGGAATCTCACCCGCGAGACTCTTCGCAGCGTCGTTCATGTGCATCATGGCCACCGTCATCGGATTTCCATCGGTAGCCTCAAAGGGAACCTTTCCGCAGAGCATCTGGTACAGCATGACTCCCAGGCTGTAAACATCCGAACGGCCATCGTAGGGTCGGTTGGCAAGCCGCTCCGGGGCGAGATAGGCCGGCGTACCGATCACCGTCCCCTGCAGAGTCAGATTGTTGGCCGAGGCATCGTCACGAAACTTCGCCGTACCGAAATCTACCACCTTGATGATCTCCTTGCCCCGTTCATGGTGCAGGAAGATATTGGCCGGCTTGAGATCACGATGGAGCAGACCAACGCTGTGAGCCTCCTCCAGGGCGGCGCACACCGGCTCGATGATATCCATGCACCGATGCGGCGACAGCTTGCCGGACTCCTCGATCTCATCGGCGAGAGAACGCCCCTCGAGCAGCTCCATCACGAGATAGGAAACCCCCGTCGCCGTAACACCGAAATCAAGAACCGACACGGCGTTGGGATGCTTGACCCTGCAGGCCGACATTCCCTCTCGCTGGAAACGCGCGAGATCCTCCATCGTTGTCCCGAGGCTTGTTTGCAGGACCTTGACGGCTACATGCAGATTCAGCCCAAGGTGGGTCGCCTTGTAGACTGTCCCGAAATTTCCGGACCCGATTTCTTCTTCGAGACGATATTTCTCGGCAAGAATCGTACCTGCAACAGGACCGTCCACCTCGCTGGATGCACGCGCCTTGTCCAGATTCAACACTGGCTTCTGCTCCGTATCCTCAGCGGGAGCCCCCGCACCCGGCTCGAGCAGAATGGTCCCCATGTCAGCGCCGGTGGAATCAGCAGCGGAATCGGCAGCCTTCTCAGACTCAAAAGGAACCTTCAGACGAAGCTGCGCCTCGATCCTGGCGAGCAGAACGGGGAAATCAAGCGGCTTGGTAGCATAGTCGTTGGCGCCAAGTTCGAGAGCGTTGACAACATCCTGACTCTCTCCCTTCGCCGAGGCCATGATGACGGGAAGCTCAGTGGCGCTGCGGGTCTGTCTCAGAATCTTGAGAACCTCGAGCCCGCTCATTCCCGGCATCATGATATCGAGAATCACCAGATCGAGCAGCTCACGCCCGGCAAGCTCCAGGGCCTCCGAGCCATCGCTGGCGACAAGCACCCTGTACTCTTTCCTTTCGAGCCGACGCGACAGCATGTCGCGGTTGAGCTCATCGTCGTCGACAACCAGAATGGTATAGTCGCTATTCGCCATCAGCGCAGTCCTCTCAGACCTCGAAAAAATCCAGCCGACTCACGATAACACGAGGACCTCACAGCCACAGGCAATAAATAACCTGCGAAACAAATCGGGCCTCGCGAACGCCTCTCTCACTCCTCGACGATGTTGTTCTTCAGACGGCCCTCGTCGAGGCCTTCGAGCAGGAAGCCGTTATCGTGGATTTCCCTCCAGTCCGACAGCAGGGTGTCCTTACCGGCAGCGGTCGGCTCATGGCTGTAGGCGGAGCCCTCGCGGATCACAACCGGGGTCTTCGCGTCGGCGGGACAACCGAAGGCATGGAGGTGTTTTCGGTGCATGACGAAATTCGGATCGCCGGGACGAAGACATCGGTACTCGGTCAGCTGTTCGTAGGTATGTTCCCGTCCGGCGGGAAGCACCACGCGATCGGGCCGCGCCTCGCCCTTGGGCATCGGATGCCCATCGACCAGGCCCTCTTTCTTCACGTTCAGACGCTCATCGTCGATGATGTCGGGGGCGTAGAAGAGATCCATCTCGCCGAGAACAACCTCATAAAACTCGGTCTTTCGCCAGTGCAGATGCGGGCTGCAGAACTTGCCCGGGTGGACAATCATGAGCTTGTCGCAGAGACCGCCGAACTGAGCCCATTCCATCCCGCCCTCGGGAAGCCCCTGGACCGCCGGCTCGTTGAGCGCCTGGAAGATCGCAAAGGCCTCGTAGGGCTCGCCGGACCAGAGACCGTTGACGAAGGCCCCGTACTGATCCTCACCGAAGACCAGCCCGGTATTGTCGTTGATCATGTCATCCTGGACCGGGTAACCGCAGGCAATCGCCAGCGCGGTGCATTCCGAAATCCAGGCATCGTATTCCTTGCGGGTAATGTAGTTCCTGGCCGCCATGGTTTCTTCCTCTCGCCAAAGCTCTTGTAGGTGTTTCTGTTAAACGGCTGATCCATCCACGGGCCGCCGGAGGAACAATATTAACAGGAACCGAGGC
Organism: uncultured bacterium; assembly: GCA_913042995.1. Lineage (GTDB taxonomy): Bacteria > Planctomycetota > UBA8108 > UBA8108 > UBA8108 > UBA8108. The sequence goes on from CAJWMA010000032.1 coordinate 2,547, forward strand.
GCGGAAGATGAGAGAAAAACCTCCTGGGCGAATAAACCTGTCCGACAGATGATGCAACCCGTATTGAGCTCTTCTGAGAAGGCTCCCAAGCTGTCCTTGAGCGGGACGCCCCCGCCATGTATGCTTCTGCTTTCAAACGGAAAAACCAAGCACAGTCGGAGATCCCCATTGAAAGCAGCAGTCCTTGAAGAGCTGGAGCAGCTAACGATCGTCGAGAAACCGGACCCCGTCTGTGGAGATGACGAGGTCATCATCGCACCCCAGGCGGTCTCCGTCTGCGGCTCGGATGTACGCATCTTCCACTACGGCAACGACCGGGTGGAGACCCCCACCGTCATCGGCCACGAGGTCGCCGGCAAGGTGATCGAGGTCGGCAGGAACGTCTCCCGTTTCAAGGAAGGTGACCGGATCGTCATGGGCGCCGACGTCCCCTCCGAGAACTGCCAGTGGTCGCTCGTCGGACAGGGCAACCTGAGCGAGCAGAACTACGCCATCGGCTACCAGTTCGACGGAGCTTTCCAGCAGAAGATGGTCCTCAACGACCTCACGGTCAAGCTCGGCGCGGTTGTCAAGATCCCCGAAAACCTCGAATACGACCAGGCCTGCATTGCCGAACCCCTGGCCTGCGCGATCCACGGCCTCGAACTGGGGCAGATGGGTCTCGGCAAGAGCATGTGCGTCATCGGCCTGGGACCGATCGGCTGCATGGTGCTGGAGCTATCCAGATACTACGGCGCCGGCAAGGTCTTCGCGGCGCAGAGATCGAGGGGACGCCTGGAGATGGCAAAAGACTTCCTGCCCGACGCGCGTTTCATCTGCACCGAGGAGGAGAACCTGGTCGACACCATCATGGCCGAAACTGACGGAGAGGGCGTCGACTTCGTCATCACTACAGCCGGAACGGTCCAGGCCCAGGCCGATGCCATCCAGATCGTCCGCAAGCGAGGCTACGTGAACCTCTTCGCCGGGCTGAAGAACGAGCCGCCGCTCACCATCGACTCGAACCTCATCCACTACCGGGAAGCCTTTGTCATGGGAACCCATGGCTGCAACCTCCCGGATGTCGAGAAGGCTGTCACCCTGCTGGCCGGTGGAAAGATCGATGCGCGAAAATACATCACGAAATCCTTCCCGCTCGCTGAGATCAACGACGCCTTCGCCTTCCATGAATCACGCCAGGGATTGAAGGTAGTCGTCAGACCGCAGGACTGAGAGCTGGGAGAGACGCTGGCCTTTATTCACCGGAAGCGGCGAAGAACGCTTAAGGTACGCTCCCGGGTGCAGTAAGATGTAAGGAGCGGGTCGAGCCGCCGCGGAGAAAACGCGCGCGGCACCCCCTGTTAGCACATTGCCCTGGATGGAGAAGAAGAATGAGGACACCTCTCGCCCTGCTGGCTGTCTGCATGCTGTGCTTGAGCATCGGCACTGGAACACTTGCCGCGCAGGAGGCGAAGGCTGAAGAGTCTACTCGGCTTGAGAAGCTGCTCTCCGGAGAGCCGCCCGAAACGATCCAGGATCTCAAGGCCATGCAGGAGCGCTTTCGGTCCCTGGCGACAAAGCTCGTCCCCTGCACCGTCGGCCTGCGAGTTGGCGGAGCACAGGGAAGCGGAGTGATCATCTCTGAAGATGGCTATGTCCTCACCGCCGGCCACGTCTCCGGCCAGGCGGGCCGAACAGTCACCGTCATTCTCCACAACGGCAAGCAGCTCAAGGGAAAAACCCTCGGCGGTGACTTCGAGTTGGATGCAGGACTCATCAAGATCGAGGACAAAGGTGAGTGGTCCTACGCGGAGATGGGAAAATCAAAAGACCTTGGACGCGGCCAGTGGTGCGTCTCCATCGGCCATCCCGGCGGCTACAGACCGGAAAGAAGCGCGCCTGTCCGGGTAGGCAGAATCCTCGACAACCGTGCCAGTGGGATCCGCACCGACTGCATGCTCGTTGGCGGTGATTCAGGCGGCCCCCTCTTCGACACCCAGGGAAAGATCATCGGGATCAACAGCAGGATCGGGGCCTCGGCCCGCTCAAATCTTCATGCACCCATCGATGCCTTCACCAAGGGATGGGACCGAATGGTCAAGGGCGAAACCTGGGGAGGAAACCAGCAGTCAAGCGGCCCGGCCCGCGGAGGCCCCTGGCTCGGCGTCACCTCTGACCCGAACGCCGACAACGCGAAGATCGGCAGGGTAAGCGAAAACTCTCCGGCGGCGAAGGCCGGCATCAAGGCCGGTGACATCATCACTCGCTTCGATGGAAAGGACATCAACAGCTTCCAGGACCTCTCCCGCCTGGTGAAACAGAAGAAACCGGGGGACGAGGTAGAGGTCGCCGTCCTGCGCGAGGACCAGACGCTGAAGCTGAAGCTGAAATTAGAGAAATACGAGGGGAACAATTGATGAGCTTCGCTGGAAAATCCTGCAGGAAAAAACGACGGCTCGCCTGGATGGTTCTTTTGCTCGCGTTCCTGGTTCCATCAGTAGACGCGATCGGACAGAATCGCCGCGGCAGCAACCCCTCTCCCGAAGAGGTTCGCCGACAACTCCAGCTGTTGCAGGAAAAAGAGCGTAAACGCGAAGCCCGGCCCTACGAGCGCGACCATGCCAACATACACGGCCCCCTCAAAGACTTCGTCGCCAACATGGGAAATTGCACTGTCCGGGTCTTCTGCGACGGGCAAAAGGTCGCCCTGGGAACAGTCGTCAGCAAGAGGGGCGAGGTGTTGACCAAGGCCAGCGAGCTCAAGGGGAAGATCGAGTGCCGCCTCGCGGATGGCAGTTCTCTTCCAGCCCGGGTCGCGGGAGTCAGCGAGAAACATGACCTGGCCCTGCTCCAGCTTGAAGGCAGCCTCATCAGAGAGCTCAAGCCTGTCCTGCTGTCCATGGAGAAGACACCCTCGGTAGGTAGTTTCCTGGCGACAGTCAGCCCCGCTGGAGGCGTGATAGCCCTGGGCGTGGTGAGCGTCCTTCCGCGCCAGCTCAAGCAGAGAGGGATCCTCGGCATCGCCTTCTCCCAGCGTGAGGAAAGCGCCAAGCTGGGGCAGGTCTTCCCCGGCACAGGAGCCGCCAAGGCCGGGTTGAAGGTCGGCGATGAAATCCTGGAGATTGACGGCCAGGGTGTCGACAGCGGCCGCAAGGTAGCTGAGATCCTCGGAAAAAAAATACCGGGAGACAAGGTTCGATTGAAGATCAAGCGGGAGGGCAAGGACATCGACATCCAGGCCACCATGGGAAGCAACATCGAGCCCGACCGGCAAAACCGGCTCGACAGGATGAACCTGCTCGCCGGCCCCCTGAGCACAAGAAGGTCCAACTTTCCCGCTGTCTTCCAGCATGACACCTACTTGTTCCCGAACGAATGCGGCGGACCGCTGGTCAGCCTCGACGGCAAGGTCGTCGGCATCAATATCGCCCGCGGCGGACGGGTCGATTCCTACGCCATGCCCGCAGCCGAGACCTTTGAGGTCTTCCTGCAGCTTCGCGCCGGCAACCTCGGGCCGTCGCCAGATTACCTCAGCCGTCTCAGTCTTTCGGAGATCAACAGGAAGCTGGCCGACCTCTCAGGGAAGCTCCAGTCCAACGAGAAGACAGTCCAGGAAAGCACCCGGAAGATTGAAACCCTTCGAGAAGAAATCGAGAAGCTGGAGAAGGCTCGAACTGAACGGCAGAAGGTCGAGAAGGCCAAGCCTCACCGCAAGAGGCTGTAATCTCCCTGCAGACATCCTCCGCGAAAGCGACTCCTTGTCAGTAACGCACCAGGGTCTCGTGAAGGTTCAGGATCACCCTGGTCACTGAGGTCCAGGCCGCGTGCTCCGAAGGCGGCAGTTCATCCGCTACGGGCCAATCCCCAGTCCCTACCAGGGCGCGCGCCGCCCCCGGATCCGCCCTGTAGAGTTCGAGATGGCGATCGAAGAGACTCTCGAAGATCTTCGTCTCAGCCGCCGCCGGCTCCCTTTGAAGAGCCAGCCTGAAGGCGAAACGCAGCCTGGAGCTGAAGTCTTTTCCTCCCTGCCGCTGGATCCGCTCGCTGAAAACCCGAGCGGCCTCAACAAAGATCGGGTCATTGAGAAGGACAAGAGCCTGCTGGGGCGTATTCGACACCACCCGTTCCGCTGTACATTCCTCGCGAGTCGGAGCATCGAAAGCCAGCAGGCTCGGATGCAGGAAGGTCCGCTGCCAATGCATGTAGACTCCTCTGCGATAGAGGTTCTCACCCTTATCAGGCTTGTAGCGGCGTTTAGGAAAGTTCAGGTGTGCCCAGTACCCTTCGGGCTGATAGGGCCGAACGCTGATGCCTCCTGTTCGCAACGTAAGCAACCCGGCCACCGACAAGGCGTTATCACGAACGAACTCAGCCTCCAGACGCCGGCGTCCCTGCCTCCAGAGGAGACGATTTCCGGGGTCGGCCCCCTGGTAGTCGGCTCGAACCATCGAGGAGCGTTTGTAGGTCTCGCTTACAAGAATCGTTCGCAGAAGCTTCTTTACGTCCCAGCCACTCTGAACAAATTCGAGCGCCAGCCAGTCCAGCAGATCCGGATGGCTTGGAACGCCTCCCTGGGAGCCGAAGTCATCGAGGGTCTTGACGATCCCTCCCCCCATGAGCAATCGCCAGATCCGGTTAACGAACACCCTGGAAACCAGCGGATTGTCTTTTCGAGTCAGCCAACGGGCGAGGGCCACACGGGTGCGACCTGTCTTTTCACTGGCCGAATCACTTAGAAATCCGGGGGGGGCGGGGTGGACTACCTCGCCGGTGTCGTCCAGCCAGTTCCCCCTGGGCAAAATCCTCATTTCACGGGGTTTGACTGAGACCGAGACCAGGGAGGTTGGGGATCCGCCCTCGATGGATTTCTTCTCCTCCCCCAGGGTCTTGAGTTCCTTGCGCAACTCGGCGAACTCCGCCGCGATCGACGAATAATAAGCATCGAGCCTGGCGGACTGCGCCGGCGACCTGTTGCCCGGTTTGACTCGAACCAGCTCGAGTATCTCGCCGGGTACGGAACCCGGATCGCCAAGAGGATTCTTGCCTGTCATCCCAGAGAGCCGAAAACACCCCAGGGTATGCCCCTTGTTCTTATGTCTCTGCTGAAGCTCGATCACCAGCCTCTGGCCCACAACGGCCTTCCCAAGGGGTTTCTTCAGCTTGAAGAAGGCGCTGTTGAATTTACCGGCCTGGGGCAGGATCGCCCATCCCGGGTCGGAACCCTTGGCATCGAGATCGATGGCTGAAAGCGCGTTCCATTTTCCGTAGGGCGTGAGCTGTCCATGCGAGGTCTGCTCCCAGCTGGCGCGCGCCCCTGAAAACCGCAGCGGCTCAGGCTCCGTTCCCCCGGTCTCGATACGGGCGGTGATTTCACTGAGAACGAAATTCCCATTTCCGGCTCGCCCGGGCCCGTTGCCCGGAAGCGAAGGATGGGGAAGAACCTCGAGCCTCACCCCGGTGAGCCGATCGAAACCGGAATCGATGGTAACAACGTAGGTGTCCGTACCCGGGTTGGCACCCTTTGCTAAAAAGCTGCCATCCTCGCGGGCCTCCAGCCTGGTACCTTTCATCGCGCTGACGCCGACTGCCTTGAATGGTGTCCAGCGGTCCGCAGTCTCGCGGACCGAGCGTTCCCAGTCGACCCTGGCGGCGCGGCTGCGGGGAGTCCCCTTCTCCAGGACAACCTGCAGCTCCGCGCTCCTGGCGGCAATGGCCTCCAGCCTGGCGGCCATACCCGGAGCCGGCACCGTCACCCGCGGCCCCCACTCTCCGGTCCTCTCAGCTCCGGGATAATACCCCTTTTCCTTCAGGTCGGAAAAATAGGCCGCGAAGCTGTAAAAGTCCCGCGTGGTGTAGGGGTCAAATTTATGATCATGGCACTCGGCGCAGCCCAGGGTGGCTCCAAGCCAGACGGTAGAGGTTGTCCTTACGCGATCAGCCGCGTACTTCGCCAGGTATTCCTTGTCCTGCGCCCCACCCTCCGTGGTCATCATATTGAGCCGGTTGTACCCGGAGGCTACCCTCAGGGAGAGATCCTCATCAGCTCCAGGAAGAAGATCCCCCGCGAGCTGCTCCAGGGTGAAACGGTCAAAGGGCTTGTTGGAATTGAACGAGGAGATGACGTAATCGCGAAAAGGCGACATGCTGATCGGGTTATCACTGTGGATCCCACAGGTGTCGGCGTACCGGACCAGGTCCAGCCAGTGCACCGCCATCCTCTCACCATAGCGTGGAGACTCAAGGAGCCTGTCGACCAGGGCGGCAAAGGCCTCGTCGCTGGCATCAGAGCTGAACCGCTGAACCTCGGCTGGAGACGGGGGTAACCCCAGCAGGTCGAAATACAGCCGCCTGACCAGGCTCCTGGGATCAGCCCGCCCTGCGGGTTCCATCCCCTTCGCCATCAACCCCGCGTGAACAAAACGATCAACAGGATGGTCCCGGCGGGAGCCGGGAAGTGACTCCAGCTCGGGGCGAATCGGAGGCCGGTAGGACCAGTGCTCATCAAATTTCGCTCCCTGCCGAATCCACCTCCGCACAAGCTCCACCTCCGCGGCGCTCAGCCTCGGCCGAGTCGAGTCAGCCGGCGGCATACGGTCATCTTCATCCGATGTGACGAGTCTCTCGATAAGAGGGCTCTTCTCCGGTTTATAGGGAACGATGGCCTTCTTCAGGGCCGTCTTCGAATCGTCAAGACGCAGCCGGGCCTTGCGTGCCTCGCGATCAGGCCCGTGACAGGCAAAGCAGGAATCGGAGAACAGGGGCCTGATGTCCCGGTCAAAGTACACCACCGCTTCCTTGTCCGCTGCCCGGAGAGGAAGGACAGAGACGGCTGCCAGCAACAGCAGGAAAAACCCGGTCACAGTGATTCGTCTGGCGATCCGCATGGCTAATTGGGCTCCGTTTTTCTCTGCCCGCAGGGGGCTCGTCTTGCTTATATTGTCACAACCTGCGGGGACTTCCACAAGACCCGAGGATCATTATCTGGATCAAGATTCACACCACCCGGAACCATACGGGGAAGGACACAGAGTGAACACCATCGACACACGCCGCCATTTCCTCGGCGCGGGTCTTGCGGGCATAGCCGGGCTGGGTCTTGGAACTGCCTGCACCGGCCCGGTGACACGTATCGGAACCGCTACCGCCGCGCGCAACCTGGATGTTGAAAAGGTAGAAACCGTCACCGTCAAGATCCCCTACCGCCCGGCGCCAAACAGGGCGATGAGCCGTGAGCTTCCCCACTGGCGCTATGCCGAGATCTTCAGGGTATTCCTCAGGTCAGGAAAGGTGGGGATCGGAGAGACCCTCCTCTACTACACCTGGGGAGTCAGCAACGCCGGCCATATCAAGCGCGTACTGGGAAGAAACGCGGCCGACCATATGTGGAACGATGACCTCGGCGCGGGCCTCCAGGCGGCCCTCTTCGATGCCGTCGCGCAAACCCTCGAGGTTCCCCTCTACCGCCTGCTTGGTAGAAAGGTACACGACAAGACGCCCCTCTCCTGGTGGAACATCGATATGTCGGTCGAAGACATGGCCGCTGAATGCAAGGAAGCCCTCGACAAGGGCTACCTCTCCTACAAGACCAAGGGACGGCCCTGGTTCGACATCTGGAAGCAGGTAGACACCGCCGCGGGAGTGGTCCCCGAGGCCTTCAAGATCGACATGGATTTCAACGACACCCTGCTCACCGCCGAGCGCGGCATGAAGATCATCAAGGACCTGGAGAAATACCCGCAGGTAGACATCTACGAAACGCCGATTCCGCAGGGAGACATCGAGGGCAACAGGAAGATCCGCGAAGCAACCCGCGTTCACATCGCCATGCACTACGGGAACCCCGCTCCGCAGGTGGCGGTTCGCGAAGGAGTCTGCGATGGATTCGTCATCGGCGGCGGCGCGTCGAGAGTCATGCACCAGGGCGGCTTTGCTACCGAGGCCGGCCTGCCCTTCTGGCTCCAATTGGTCGGAACAGGCGTCACGGCCGCCTATTCGCTGCATTTCGGAGCGGTGCTGGAGCAGGCGAGATGGCCGGCCGTCAATTGCCACCAGCTCTACACTCACTCGATGCTCTCAAAGGAGGTCGAGGTGAAGGACGGCTTCGCCGGGATCCCCGAAGGGCCCGGCCTGGGGTATGAGCTCGATGAGGACGCCATCGAAAAATTCCGCGTGGAGAAGCCTGCGCGCAGGCCTGATCCTCCCCGGCTCATAGAGACCTCCTGGCCGGATGGAAGGCGAATGTACATCGCTAACAATGGCCAGGTAAACTTCATGCTTCGCCCCGGGCAGAAGGGGAAGCTCCCCTACTACGAACCCGGGGTTGACACTCGGCTTGTAGAAGATGACGGCTCAAAAGAGTGGATGCGGCTCTACAGTGAAGCACGCAAGGGCCCCTACCTTACGAAGGCTTGAGAACGGCCGCGGAGGCCTTCTTCCCGCCCCCGCCCTTCTTCTTCCGCTCTTTCCCAGGTTTCTGCTCCTGCCCACTCACACTCCTGTGCGCCTTGACCCGCAGCTCTGTCTCGATCCCTTTGTCGCCCTGCTGAAGCATCCAGGCGTCCAGCCGACCTCGCAGTGAACGCTCGATATCCTCCAGCCGAGGATCCCCCGCCAGGTTTTTCTGTTCGAATGGATCGGTCCGCAGGTCGTAGAGTTCCACCTCCGGCCTCCGCTGGTAGCCTTCGACGATCCTCCTGGCCTTCTCGTCTGTCTTTGCCAGTTCAACCCACGATTTCCAATAGCCTCCCTTGTCTCCCCCTCCAATCAGTACATTCCTGAAGGGCTCCCTGTATTTGGGATTCCAGATATATTTATGGGTCGCCGTCCTGACAGATCGAACGGGATAGCAGGGAGACCCGTTGATGATACCCCGGGTCGTGTGCACGCCGAAAACCGCATCGTGATGCTCGTCGGTCTTCCCCTTGAGTACATCGAGAAAGCTCTTCCCATCGAATCCTTCCACCTTTTCCGCCCCGGCCGCCGCCAGCAAGGTCGGCACTACATCGACATACTGCACCATGGCATCCGCCACGCTCCCAGCCTTGACCTGCCGCGGCCAGCGCACCACGAGGGCCACATGCAGCCCCATGTCATAGCAGGTCCACTTGCCGCCGGGAAATTGGGCGCCCTGCTCACTCGTGTAGATGAAGATGGTGTTCTCCTCCCGGCCGCCTTCCTGGACAGCGGCCATACACTCGCCAAGCTCCCTGTCAAAATCAGTGATCTCGGCGTAATACTTCACCATGGCCTGTCGGGTCTGCGGAGTGTCCACGAACCTGGCCGGCAGCTTGACCTTCCCGGGGTCGTAGGCCGACGGATCGCCCTCCGACCAGGGGAGGTGAGGGCTGTTCGATGTAACGACAAGGCAATACGGCTGACTCTTCTTGCGCCCAATGAACTCTCCCAACTTTCCCCGGGGGACCTTCTCAAACGGGAAGGAGGCCGGAGGACCAAAATGTTTCTTGCCGCTCAGGCCGACTCGATAGCCTCGTTCACGCAGGAAATGCACAATGCTTCGCGTGCCGGTTTTCACCTTGCTGTGGTTGGGGTAGGCGCCATTACGAACTGGAAACAGGCCGGTATAGAGCTGTTGCCGGGTGGGAGCGCACATCGCGGTTGCCGTGAAGGCCCGGGTAAAGCGCATTCCTTCCGCCGCAAGCCGGTCAATATTGGGGGTCTTCACCTGCTTATTTCCGTAGCAGCCCGAGTCGCTCCAGGTCTGGTCATCCGCGAGAACGATGACAATATCCGGAGGAACAACGGCCTCCTCCTGTCCCCGGGCCGGGAGCTGAGCCCAGCAAGAGAGCGCTACCAGCAGGAAAGAAAAAAGACCTCTTGTCATTTGATCCGCACCTCCTGCTCTCATCATGCCGACTGCTCAATCGGAAGCTGACGTCCCAGCCCCCCTGCGGCAGCCCATCTTACCTGAATCGTCCGCCCCCCGCCCCCAAAGACCGCCGCCGCCGATCATAATTGATTTTTTTCAACAGCAGGCTTTGAATAATGCGGCAGGATTACCTATCCTAATCTCTCACCAAGAAGGTCTCGCGGGACCTGCCTGGGATTTTTCGATCTGGCTCCAGGTGCCGGAAGAAGATCCCGGGATTCAAAGGATGCACATGGTCAAGAAGAAGAAGAAGTGGCCCAGCGCCAAGGGAAAGGGAGCCAAGGCCAAGAAGAACACGCCCACAGCGGCTCCCGTTCGCGAACGAAAAGAAGATGATGACGCCATCGAGATTGACGGCACCGTCATCGAACAGCTCCGCAACGCAAACTTCCGCGTTAAGCTGGACAACGAGATGGAGGTGATGGCCTATACTGCCGGCAAGATGCGGAAGTTCCGTATCCGGATCATGCCCGGCGACAAGGTCATCGTGGCGCTCTCCCCATACGACCTCACCCGAGGCCGTATCGTCTATCGCCACAGGTAGCGCCCGCGGACCCGCCCATCGGAACCAGCTCGCGATTTCACCTTTAAAATCAGGCGAGACTTATTCGTCAGCGGAACAGGCATCCGGGCAGCCCACGATCCGCACGCACTCGAGCCCCAGAGCCGGCGGATTGCCTCCCTGGAAGAGGAAGCTGAGAATGTGCACCGCATCGGTGATGTTCACCAGGCCGCTGCCATCATTGTCGAGCAGTGTTCGATTGCCGTCATCATCAAGACCGCTCTCTCCGCAGGGCAGCTCAATCCCGTTGGCCTGGAAGAGGAACTGGAGAAGCACAACGGCATCGGTAATGCTCAGGCCTCCATCCTGATCGAGGTCACCTCCAGCCTGGAGTCCACCCCGCGGCTGCGGTTCCTCGCCATGCGTTCCGGGAGTTCCCAGGAGAACAGCGCTCGGCCGCCAGGAGGCTCCCTCGCCAAGCGTGTCAACCGGAGCATCGGAGCTAACGTTAACCAGCGAGAACCCCTGCCCATCGGTGGTCGGATGCCAGGCCTCGGTGTAGACGAATTCGAAAATGGGCGTCCCAAGGGGTCCCAGCATCTGGATCGTCTCGCTCCTGTCACTCAGGCTCCCCCTGTACTCACCGATAATCGTCGGACCCTGTCCATAGCGGGCGATGAAGGCCGGCGGTTCATTCACCAGCACGACGACCTGTCCGGGAGCGAGCGTTCCAACCAGCGCATCATCGAAATCAAAGATAACTCCCCTGCCGAACCTGATGCCCGCCAGTGAGACCTCCTCATCTCCGATATTCTTGAGCTCAATGAACTCCATGTTCGTCTTGGAAAACTCATCGTTGGGATCCTCCTCGAGCGTCGGCTCGAGGGAGTGGTACATGATCTCGGTTACGCTGAGGGTCGGTATGGAGGTCACGTAGGTGGCCTCGGTGATCGAGCTCCAGGCTCCTCCCTGGCCAAACCTGGCCCGGGTCCTGACAACCGTATTCCCGGTGATGGCGATGGGTTCCTGGTAACGAAGCGCGGTTGCCGAAGGGTTGTTACCCGAGCGGGGGTCGCTGCCATCGAGGGTGTAGTAGATGGTGGCGCCAGGCGCGCCGATGAGAATTTGAACCTGGGTCCCTGAATCGACCAGTCCGCCCTCGGGCTCGAGATACGGCGATTCGATGAACTGGGCATCCATCCAATTCCCGCGATTCGTCAACCAGGTCTTCAGATGGTTGACCTCGCCCTGGAAGCTGCCAAAACGCGGCCGCACTCCGGTCCACTTATTGAAATTCCGGGTGGCTGCCTCGTTGAGCATCCCCCCCCACTCATCGATCAGGGCCATGACCTCCTCATTCCCGAGGGGGCCTCGTCGCAGCTCATTCCAACGAGCCCGGTAGGCCCGCGCCCAGGCGCTGTCTCCTACAGGAGGCTGATTTCCAAAGAGCGGACTGTACCAGCCAAATTGGAAATACCGGGTTCCTCCATCTCCCCCGGAATTGTTCCAGGATCGAGGATCGGCGGCACGCCCGTCATCGGCGCAACCCATGGTGCGGTCAAAATCCCAGATAGGCCCCATCTGGAGCGGTCCTCCACGGTCCTTGAACATATAGCCGCTGAGACGGAAGGCATCTACATTCTTTGGATAGACGTTCAGAATGTGATGATCGATCCAGGAGCCGACATCGATATAGTCCCCGTCATTGGCGATAATCGTATTGGCGTTGAGCGAAGATCTCAGGCGGTTGCAGTAATTACGCAACCAGGTAGCCTGCTGGGTGGTCTTCTCGCGTTCCTTCGGCTCAACCCAGCCAAGCGTCAAGCCTCCGGCTCCGGTGAGACCGGAATCACCCGGGTCCAGGCGATCAACCTTCATGATGTAGCCTCCGCTGACATCCGGCTCGGCATTGTCCTGCTCAGTGAGTTTCGCGATATCCACCCGGTCGCTGTTTCGCTTGATCTTCTCCATGAAGACATAGACGCCCCAGTAGCTGGCGGAAGAAATCGGCCCGGCCCTGGTGTGCAGATAACATTCGACAAATCTCGGGCGAGCAGCCCAGCGGCCGGAGCGGTTGCTGAGCTCGTACATCAGGGCGTTTCTCATCAGGGCCCGGTCAAAATTGTAGGGGCCGTACATGATGTAATCAGACTCCTCTGGAAATTCGAAGATCTCCACATCCTTGTCATCACCCTCGGAATTGCGGGCCTCAAAGCTGAACGACAGTTTCTGCCGCCCACCGGTACTCGATCCCCTGCGCTTAAAGGCCGTCTTGCCGATATAGTGAGGTTCATCTGTCAACCTGACCCGGCCAGCCTCTCCCGGCTCGACAATCAAGGCGTACCCCTCGGTCCAACTCTCACCGATCTGCCGGCCGAAGGTATTGACGATGACCACGGGCAGGTTCGAGGAGAAGTTGCTGACATTCGAGTGGAGCAGCAGATAGGTCTCCCGCTTGGCCGGGCTGGGAAGCTTGCCATCCTCAAAGGCCCTCGCAATGATCTCGATCGCTCCATCGACGACAATCGGCTCAGAGTAAACGGTCGAGGTCTCATCCGGGACCGATCCATCCATGGTGTAACGAATGACGGCATCCTGGACCTCTGTGCTCAGCTCTACCGTTGGAGACCCGGTGTAGGCGCCGCTCTCCCTCGAGAATGCGGGTTTCTCGGCCACGCTCTCAAATCCCTCGTTATTCGGAGCTCCCGGAGAAGGCGCATCGAAATACTGCCAGGTAGCGGCCTGGATGTCGCCGACCACCACGGTCCGGAGCCTCGGATAGATAAGAAAATCATTGCTCGTCTGCGAGGTGTTGAGCCCATGAATCGCCAGCACATTCCGGCCCTGGCGCAGGCTGGAAATATGATCGGAAATATCAAACTCAATGTAATCAACCGCGAGACGATCGGCGTGACTGGAGTTCGCATCGGAGTCCCAGGTCAACGCTGCCGCGGCGGGAGAATTCGCACTGGCCACCAACTCGCCATTCAGGAAGGCTGAGAACCCATCATCGTAGCGCATGTCGAGCACCATCATGTCAAGCTCAGCAGGGTTATCGATCTGGAAATCATAACGAATGTAGGCGGTCGGGTTCACCCGGTACATCTGCTCCACGAAATCGATTCCAATCAGGGCCTGGTAGCCGGGCGGACGCCCCTCGAAGCCGACACCGGAGATACCCTCGACCCAGCCGCTGTCATCAAAATTGAACGCCCTCCAGGTATCGCCAAGAGCATCGTTCTGAGGCACCAGGGCGCGAACCGATGAGCCCTCCCCAATCGGCTCGGAAAAAACCGAATCGGTCGCCATGCCGTAGGACGCGTCCTCGATCTGTTCAGGTATCTCGGTATAGCCGGAAACGACGGATGATCCATCCGGTGTGATCAGAACAAGGATCTCCCCACCGTTACGCTCAATGCTGAAATTCGTATGCAGTTCGGAACCGGCGCTCCTGCGATCCTTTCCCGAAGCGAATACAACCAGGAACCTTCCGGGCCCGATGGTGACCGCAGGAAACTGCCACTTGTTCAATTCCTCAACACTATCGGTCAGGTAGTAGCCGTCCAGATTGACCTCGGCATCTCCGGAATTAAAGATCTCGATCCAGTCGGTATATTCCGAGTCTTCATCCCGGATGGTGTTTTCATTGAACGCCTGGAATTCCGTAATCAGAAGTCCCTGAGCTGAAGCGGAATCAATACCTGCAAAAAAGGTAAACACACAGAAAAACAGCCAGAAAGGCCGCAGTCCGAATCGAAGCGGGTTCATTTCAAATCCTGAGTTAATTTCTTTAAACGTAGAGGCCGTCCACCACCACGGCCAAAAGACCCGGAAGAGTCAGCTTATTATCTTCCCAATATAATTCTATACTACCGGTGGTGGATTCGTCGACAAAGGCTAAAAGAGCCTCCTGGGCGTTAAGCAGGCCTTTTTACCTGTTTTAATGAAGCCCGTTGCAACAAATGCTGCCAACTGCTCTCATCTGTCGCTTCCAAGCGCTGCAACTGGCGGAATCTATGGCGAAAAACCTTCAACAGATACTTGAGAACCGCTTCTCAATCAAAGAGCTCTATCCCCTGCAAGAGCTGGTCATCAGGCACATCATGGAGGGCAATCAGGCTCTCGTGGTCATGCCAACCGGTTCAGGAAAAAGCCTCTGTTTCCAGCTTCCCGCGCTGGCGCTCGACACCGAAGGCGTAACCCTCGTCTTCAGCCCCTTGATCGCCCTGATGGAAGACCAGGTCTCCGCGCTAAAGAAAAAAGGGGTTGCAGCTGAGTTCATCAACTCGACACTCGATAGTCAAACCCGAACAGAGCGCTACCAGGCTCTCGCGCGCGGGGAATATGAGCTGATTTACGCCACCCCGGAACGAATGTACAAGCGGGAATTCAGAGAGGCTCTCAAAGAAATCCCCGGAGGAGTCAAGCTCCTCGCAATCGATGAGGCTCACTGCATCACCAAGTGGGGCCATGACTTCAGACCAGCCTACAGCGAGATTGGCGACTTCCGAAAGATCCTGGACTTCCCCCAGACGATCGCCCTTACCGCTACAGCCACCCTCCAGGTAAGGAAAGACATCCGGGATGTTCTTCAACTGGATGAAGAAGAGCTGAAGCTGTTTGCCGAAGGAATTGACCGGCCGAACCTCGACCTCGCAGCCGCGGAGGTCTGGTCCGATACCGAAAAATTCGAACATATCCGGGAGCTTGCCGAGGGCGGCGGCACGGGAATCGTCTATTTCTCGCTGATCAAGACGCTCGAGGAACAGGCTGATGAGCTTCGGGCTATCTGGGGAAACGACCGCATCGAGCTCTACCACGGAAAATTATCGCCTGCTGAAAAAAAGCGGATCTATGATCGGTTCTCGACCTCAAAACCGGAAGATGGACTCATGCTGTTGGCCACCAACGCGTTCGGAATGGGGGTCGACAAGCCGGACATCCGCTATATCGTTCACGCCCAGATCCCCGGCTCGATCGAATCCTATTACCAGGAAATCGGCAGGGCAGGCCGCGATGGAAAACCGGCCCGATGCCTGTTGCTTTATGAAGAGAGCGACCTGGGCATCCAGCAGAATTTCATCGATTGGATGAACCCATCCGCCGACCTCCTGGAGCTGGCGGCCCTGGAGGTGTCCAACAGCCCCAACGGGTCCATCGATGCGGATGAACTGCGCGAAAAGTTGACAGGACGCAACAGGGGAGACAGGCGAGCGGAATACTGTCTCATCGGCCTGGAAAAAAGAGGGATCATAGAACAGGCTGACACTGCGGAACGCTACCGTTTCATCCGCAGGCCGGTGGATGGAGATTTTTCACGCTCGGAAATCGAGGAGAAGCGGCAGCGGGATCTGAGAAGGCTGCTTGACGTACTCGAACTGGTTCAATCGAGTGATCTACGGGCCCGCATCCTGGACTACTTCGGACTCGACTAAGTCCGCCGAACCTTGTCAGCCTCAGGTTCAGCGTCGTCCGGCGGAGCCGAGCAGATCGTCCACCTTGTCGATCAGCTCTCCATGCAGGTTGTACACTTCAACCGAGATCTTGTTGGCTGAAGCCTCGATCATGAGAACATTTTCCTGGGAGGAATAATAAAACCCCCTGCGCCGCTCGGCCGGGTCAGCCTTCCGGGTCCAGTAGCTGTTCCAGGGCGTATCCTCCTCTGCGTAGAAGGGAGCGCCCCCTCCCCCATTGACCAGGAACCAGGTGCTGAACTTGAGACCGGGAAGTGGAGAGCAGGTTTCCTTCTTGTCGAGGTCGATCTTGCCGTTTTTGTCCTTGTCGTCCTTCTCGAGTACCCCGACAGGGACATCCTTCGTGACCAGGAGCCTGTGGTAGGCGTGCTCATCTGCTCCCAGGACCGCCGCCACCTTGCGGCTGCTTGACACCATGGCCAGAAACTCGTTGCGAACCTCGACAATGCCCCGCTTCTCGAGAACCAACTTCCCATCCTTGAAGACCCCCGCCCGCATGTTGTTGTCGCCCAGGTACCACATCGAATCATCCAGGTGTCCTCCATTGGGGAAAACGGGTTCCTGGGCGATGAGAAACACATAGCTGACCGAGGGGTCGGCCTCGGCCTTTTCCAATTCGGCGCCAATCCAGTTCAGTTGGTCCTCCATCAGGTAGCCCTCAGGTGAACCGCCATAGAGCCTGGATTGGTTCGACATCCAATAGTTGTTGTTGAAGACGATCGTCTTGACGCAACCGTATTGGAAAGAGTAGACGTTCTCCTTGTAAGTCGGCCTCCTGGGGTCAGAAACCTCCGGGCCGTTCAGCGGGTGGTCAAACCAGCGCGCGAAGGCCGCCTCTGCGCTCTCGGTAGAGTAGGGCCAGCGGTCGACCTCGACACCGTATTCGCTTCCATCTTTGAATACCCGCATGAGCGCCTCATGGTTACCCATGGCGGCGTAAACAGGCCTCTCACTCCAGAAACCAAGGGTTGCCTGCTTCCATGCATGCAATTGCAGGTCAAAATCACTGGGTACCGCCGTATAGCCGCTCACCAGGTCACCGCCGACAGCGAGGAACTGGGCTCCCTTGGAATAGGCGATGCTGCAGAGCCTCTCCAGGGTCGCGTAGTTGACTCCCATGTGCTTGTTGAGCGCTCCTCCGTAGCCAGCGCGGGTATCGCCAAGATAGGCAAAACGGACCTTCTCGGTACCCCTCTGCGGAGCCGTTGTAAAGTTGGCTGCTACGGTGACGTACTCGCCTACCTGGATCTTGTACTCATAAGTCGATGCGGGATCGAGCCCCGTCACAACAAGCTCATGCTCCAGGCAAGGCTTGTCGTCTTCGAAAATCCGTGGCCCTCCTTTGCCGCCTGAGACAATCGCCTTGCCCTTGACCTTCTCCTCACTGATAAATGAAATCATCACCCTGCCAGGATTCTCACTCGAAGCCCGGTTGATAAAGGGTCCGCCGACAAGCCCGGGAACACGTAAATAGAGCTCATCCTGCTTTTTAAAAGCGACGAGCGTACTATAGGTCCCAAGAAACCTGTCCTTCCCCTTGCCTTCGAGAAAGATGGTAAAAAGCATGCCGAGTTGGCCCCTGTCCGTCCATCTCTCGCTGTTTTTCGATGACACGAGCAGGGAACCGACGTCGAGAACTGCCTTGCCTCCCAGGATGGTTGATTGGAGCCTGTACCGGCGATATTTAAACCCGGTTTCATTTCCTTCAAACGGATAGGGGCCTGCCTCGACAGTCCCGTAGATTTTACCCGGATCAATCTTCTCTCCATTCGTGAGCCGCTGCACATGCGAAAAATCGACCAGCAGCCCATCCTTGACGCCCCCTCGAACGACCGCCTGGAGCTGAGCGGAATCGAAATAGTTGGTCACGCCTGATTCGTAGGCCGTCTTCTCACCAAGCTTCTCGAGACCTTTCCTGTCAACAGGAAGCTCTGTCTCCTGCGAAAAGCAGCACCCCGGGAATACAAGGGGAGCCATCAAGAGCAGTGGAACGAAAAGGAGCCTTTTAGAGAAAGAAAGATGTGGCATGAAAGAATACTGGAAGAGTTCTGGATGGATGAAAAATCAAACAACAAAAAAGCCCAGATGCCCCATGCATACAAGTTCCTTTTTGCCGGGAATGGATTCGACCTCAGATTCACACTGAGACCTCGCCGGCAAACAAAAAGGGCCCCGTTCAATTACGGGGCCCTTTCCGTCTTCTGCGAACTCGATTGCCTTAGAATGCGGTCTCGTCACAGAAAAGATTGTCCACGGTCGAATCGAAACCGGGCGAGGGGAACGGCTGCGGCAGCGCTCCGCCACCATTGAAGAGGTGGCTGAGAATCCGCAGCGTATCCGAGATATCAACGCTTCCATCATCATTGGCATCAGCTGAGTCCATGCAATAAGGACGCGCCTCGCCAAGGAAGAGGTAGCTGATCACAGCGACCGAATCGGAAATGTCGATAACCTTGTCTTCATTGACGTCGCCGCGAATGAAGCTGGCATCGTGGGGGTTGGCTACGCCAGCAGCACCACCATCGACATCCTCTTCCACCGCGACTTCGTCGTCGGCATCATCACCGGCATCGTCGTCGGCATCATCACCGGCATCGTCGTCGGCATCGTCACCTTCTTCTCCACAGACCGCAGCGAACCTGGCCTCTGCATCTTCAGGAGAAACACGGCCGGCTTCAATCGCCGCATCAATGCGTTCACGGATGCTTTCACAATCCGGCTCACCTCGGCCGTCGCCTTCACCACGGGCGGGAGGTTCGGGGCGTTCACGATCGCCTTCGTCGTCATCCTCATCGTTGTCGTCCTCATCGTCGTCGTCGCCCCAGCGGCCACGGCCACGATCTTCTTCGTCTCCACGGTCACGCGGGTCGGGACGGTCGTCGCCACCACGGTCACGCGGGTCGGGACGGTCGTCGCCACCACGGTCACGCGGGTCGGGAC
>CAJWMA010000033.1 GCA_913042995.1 uncultured bacterium
TGAAGAGCCGTACCCCCCGCACTGACTCGTTCAAGAGCTCAGGGATTCCGTCCAGGAAGGGCTCGACAATCACCTCCAGCTCGTCATAGCCGGTGTCCCCGGAGATGTCGATCGTGAGCGCCTCGGTTGCCGCGCCTCTTTCGAGAATCGGATTGAACCCGACCGCCAGCTCTCCGAAAGCCGTTCGGCCGGCCTCGTCGACCACCTCGATGCGAAGAAGCTGCGGACCTGGCTCACCGCTTCTGAGGTTGACTCGCAAGGTCGCAGGCAGGGCGAGGGGGACCGGCAGCTCGACATCCTCTCCGTCGACAACCACCCGGCTCACGCCCGTATCATCGTCAACGCGGAGGCGAAGGTTAAAGCTGCGGCCGGGAATGATCTGCCCCTGGGGGGGCGAAACAATGGAGAGAGTGGGGGCTTCGTTCCGCGACACGCCCGTCACTTCGCAGACGGCCTGGGCGGCCGTCTCTCCACCGAGCAGAGCCGCGACCCGGTATTCGTGGGGCACACCGGCAAGCGGCGCGTCACTGTACTCCCGAGCCTCGGCGCCCAGCTCGGCCAGGAGCCTGCCATCTCTGTAAACATCGACACTCTCAGCCTCTCCCTCCAGCTCCCAGGACAGCTGAACGATCGGTCCGCGCACGCCACAGGTCAGCTCAAGAACGATCGGTGGACCACAGGCCAGCCCGGGAGTCGGATCCGGCCCCGGAGCGGGAAACGGGGGGGCGGGCCGCGGGCCGCCCAGGAAGAGGTATTCAAGCACACGGATCGGATCAGAAATATCAACCGACTCATCGTCGTTGGTGTCAGCGGCCGCAAGACAGTCCGGCTCCCTGCCCGCGAGAAAGAGCCATCTCAGCGAATACTGCGCATCTGAGATATTAACCTCGCCATCTCCGTTGGAGTCACCGCGAACAAAATCATTGCCCGCGGCTGGCAAGCAGAAACAGCCCAGCAGCGGCGCGAGATACAGTGTTCGCCATGCTCTAAACATCAAGTACTCCAGTTGAGACTCATTCACGAAAACGGCCAGGGACCCAAGCCCCCATGATAAACCCCTCCAGGGAACCCATTAAGCAAAAAGGACGCATCAGGGGTCTTCTCGCTTGAGCAGCTCCAGGGCCCGGCGCAGCAGCACCGGGCCGGCCGCCGGCCCTACCGACATCGACTCCTCATAGGCCCCCTTGCGAAAGTCTTCGGCCGGAATGATGTAGCCCAGCTCGTCATTACAGAGCCCGACGATCATCCGGGGATAGCCCCCCATCTTTTCGAGAAGCTCGAAAGACAGCTCCGGCAGCAGCTCCCCGGGAACCGTAAGCAGCTCGGCATCTCCGAGCCGAACATGAAAGAGCTCTGAGACCGCCCGGCCACGATCAAACACCCTGCGCTCAGGGTGGAGCTTCTCGAACAGCAGAAGGCGGGGGTTTGTTACCGGGATCTCGATGCGGGACCTGCGCAAACCAAACTCCGCCTTTGCGCTGGGAACTGCCAGGGCGAGGATTCTTGAAACCTCATCCGCAAGGCGGAGGCCCGCCTTGCGCGCCTGCGCATGGGTCCGCTCAATCGTATCTCCGGAAATCATCCCGCCTATCGCCCCGTTAAGATAAATCGCGGGGGCGCCGCTTCGCCGGGCGAGCTCGTCGCAAAGATAGCCTGGGAAATCGGCGCTGATTTCCTTCGGGCCTTTTTCAAGGCCCTCCACGTGGCAGGCGAAATGAACCAGCGTTACGAGCGGCCGGCCATTCGCCCCGCGAGCCTGGACCGTCGCTATCTGGGGGTCAACGATCCCGGGATTCCGGGCGTTACGGAACAGGCCGCTGACCCTGGCTCCCGCGAGCGAGAGCTCGTCGGAACCGACCAACAACGTCTTTACCGGCACGAGCCGGGAGAGGGCAACGGAGACCCCCTTGACGATGCGCGCCTGCAGATAGCCAACGTATTCCTTCGGGTAGAATCCATAGATTCCGATGGTGTCAGGCGCCGCGTGATTGTGAGACATCGCCAGCAGCAAGTGAGAGATTCCCAGCTTTCTGAGCCGTGCCTCGATCGGGTCAACCTCGCTCTTGAGCAGGCCAAAGAGATCTGCGCCGACGATCGCGAGCTTAAATCCGCCACGGGCGATGACCACACAGCGGGCCTTCAGTGGGTCGTGAATTTTGTACTTTCCCTTCAACCAGCCAGCCTCCACAGGGCTGATGTCGAGCTCAAATGCGCCCGCGAGCAGGTTTGGGTCCGGTGGGCTGGAGGGCCGCGGCTGGGAGCCCTGGCGTAAATGGCTAAGATCGAGATGCCCGCGATAGCCCGGGGGAACTCGACGATAACCGTGCGGGAAATAGGCCGCGCCAATGGTCTGTGAACGCGAAGAAAGGGTAAAACGAACACCCAGTCGACTGTAATCAAGAAGACGTTGCCGGCCAGGCAGGATCAGCTCAAACTCCGGCCGGCCCAGACGCTGGCGAATCTTGTCGGCGCTCTCATAGCCCTCGGGAACCGTTGCAGCCTCGATGGTTCCGAGCTTCCCCTCTTTCCGGCCGCCGAAGAGATGAAAGGCATCGAATTGGCCGGCCTTCGCCTTATAAAGCAGCTTCCAGTCATACCAGCCGCCCTCGTACGTCGGCTGGCCGAGGCGCTTGACGAGCTCGGCAACCGGCGTAACGCCCGGAACCAGCCCCCGGTAAGACACCGGCCCGGGACGCGAACCTGGAGCGGGCGCAACCCCTATAGCCTGGCCATCCAGGCGGGCCGCACAGAAAACGAGCCCGGCCACACCAACACTCACGAAAACAATAAGATTTCTCATGAATCAAACCTGCTGAAGGACTTCAGGCCGAAACTCTTGATTTTCCGGGCAGACCGGCTGAAAAGCGACAATCAGACGCATTACGACAATTACATAAATAATTATTATACTGTCACTTCTGTCAATACCCAGCACTGAAGCCACACATTCGCTGTACTACATACGATCCATGATGATAATGGACCTACGACCATATCCATAAGCCTTGAATGGATTCCGCATGGCCAGAAAAAAAACGGCTAAAATACCTGAAAAAACCACTTCTTCGAGCCTGATCGCGGCCTTGGAAGAAAAGGGACCTGCCGAGTTGGACTCTTTTCTCCTGGAAGGGGCCAACGATAAGATCAAAGAGGTGGTCCTTGGATGCTATTGTTCCGAGTTGGTGAGCTTGCTGCTCGATTCGAAAAAAGCCTCGGTCAGGGCCTTTTTCCTCCGCGCCATCTCGACCTGCAAACGAGCCGTCACCCCTGTTGTGAGTCTCTACAGCTACCGGGTCTACCTTTCCAACCCGCTGCCCTTGTCCCTCAAGGGCTCTGATGGAGAACCCCACACCAATTATTTCGCCCTCCTCGGAGTTAACCTGAACGCAACCGACGACGAGGTCGACGAGGCCTACAAGCTGCTCTCCAAGGCCCATGCCCCCGTAGCGTTCTCTCCTCGCCACCGCCCGATGGGAGAGGAGCGCCTGGGAGAAATCAAGGCGAGCCACAAGATGCTCAAGACGCCCGAGGCGCGGCAGGAGGCAAGGGCCATCCTCTCCAGCCATCCGGATTATTGCTTTCCGCGGCGTGACGCTCACTGGGCCGAAGCCGCCGCATCCATACTCGGCTGACAACGCCTGGCGCTCCGGACCAGATCCCCGCCCATGAACCTCATACTCGCATCCAGCTCGCCGCGGCGCCGCGAACTGTTTGACCAGCTGGACCTCCCTTACGAAGCCCGCCCGCCTGACGGCGTCGATGAATCAACCGTAAGTGGGACCGCCTACTCTGTGTGCCAGGAGCGCGCTCGCCTCAAGGCTGAGTGGGTACTCTCCCAATGCGACACGGGAGCTGACAATGTGGTCGTCGGCTGCGACACGATCGTGGCGATCGTCAGGGGGGGGCAGGAAAGAACTCTCGGCAAACCGGAAAATGAAAGCGCGGCACGGAAGATGCTCCGAACGCTCTCGGGGTCAGTCCACCGGGTAGCCAGCGGCATAGCCATCGCTCGGAGCGGCGCTCCGACACGGGTCGCCGTGGAGGTCAGCCACGTCACCTTCAGACAGCTCACCAACGATGCAATCGAGGCCTATGTGCGGACAGGCGACCCCCTCGACAAGGCCGGCGCCTACGGAATCCAGACCCGGGGACACGACCTGGTCGCCTCGATCCGGGGCTGCTACCTGAACATCGTCGGCCTCCCCGTAATGCTGATGTGCGAAATGCTGGGGGCAGGGACCTCCTTTCGATGCCCCTGCGCAGACCACCAGTTGCAGACCTGCGCATCAGGCTGCGAGCTGGGAGGCGCCCGCGGCGAACAGGCTGACGATTAGTTCTTCCCGTCTTTCTCCCGTAAGACTCCAGGCGGAAAAGGCGCGGCCTTTGAGCCGGCCCGGCGGCGCAGGTTGGCGCCGGCTCCGCGCTTGAAGCCGAAGGGAACGCTCATGCCGCCGCTCTTCTCAAGGCGCTCGTACAGCGCCTTGCGCATCTTCGCCGCGGTGGCCGCATGCTCCCGAACGGAGATCAGGTTGTGCTGTTCAAGGGGGTCTGCGCTCAGATCGTAGAGCTCATCGGTGTCCCAGATGCCGTGATAAACGATCAGCTTGAAGCGATTGCCGCGAAGAGCGAACACCGTTGGGGTGTGGGGAAAGTTCCATTCCCAGTAATATTCATAGAGCAGGTATTGGCGCCACTGGGAGAGAGGCTGCTTGCCGGAAGCCAGGTCGAGAAAGCTGGTGCCGTCCATATAGGCGGGCGCCTGCAGCCCCGCCGCGGCCAGGAAGGTCGCGGCGATGTCAATGTTGGCGACAACCCCCTTCACTACCGTTCCACCCGGAAAAAGCTCCGGACAATGTGCCAGCATCGGGATCCGCATGGACTCCTCGTAGGCATTGCGTTTGTCGATCAGGCCATGCTCGCCAAAAAGAAAGCCGTTGTCGCCCATATAGAGCAACAGCGCTTTCTGGTCGAGCTTCTTTTCGCGCAGCCAGTCGAGCAGCCGGCCCACGCTGTCATCGACCGCCGAAAGGGTCCGGCAATAATTGCGATAGTATTCCTTCACGTCCAGGTCGCTGTGATAGGGAAAATCTACGCCGTGCCAGCTGTTGCGCTGGTTCTTAACCCACATGGGCTTGCCGCGGTAGTTCTCAGGAGTATCCGCCTGGGTTGGCGGATCAGGGATCCTGGCATCCGCGTACTGCTCGGCGTGCCGCGGGGCGGGCTCAAACCGGGCATGAACGGCCTTGTGCGACAGGAAAAGAAAAAACGGCTTCTTAAGCGAACGGCCCTCGAGCCATTCGAGAGCGTAGTCGGTCAGCTCGTCGGTGATATAGCCCTTCTGGGGAACACGCTTGCCGTTGATATTCAGCATCGTCTTCCATTTTTTGGCCGGGTAATAGCGGCCCTGGCCCCTGAAGCTCACCCAGTGGTCAAAGCCCGGGCGGGGAGCATCGCTGCCGCCTCCCATATGCCACTTGCCGACAAAGGCCGTCTCGTAGCCAGCCCTCTGTAGAAACTGGGGAAAGAAGATCGTTCCCGGAGGAGCGAGATCATTGTTGTCCACAACGTTGTGATGGTGCATGAACAACCCGGTCAGGATGGAGGCCCTGCTCGGCGAGCAGAGCGAGGTGGTCACAAAAGCGCTGGGGAAGTGGGCTCCGCCCGATGCAAGCGAGTCGAGGCGGGGCGTCTTCAGGAATGGGTGATCAAGAAAGCCTATGGCGTCGTAGCGATGGTCATCGGCCAGTACGAAGATGATGTTCCGGGGGCTCGCCCCCTCGATCTTCTCCAGTTCGAGGCTACGTTGCTCCTCCTGGCAGAGCGCCGCGGCTGGCAACAAAGCTGCCAGCGCTCCCATCAGAATCAGGTGTCGCCTTGTGAATTGACTCAAGAAACCCTCCCGTTCATTGCGGTAAAAAATGTTCCTCCGCCGCCCGGATAACAGGCTGGCCCCGGCGCAACCAGCGGACATTGTAGGGCGAGCCAGTTGGATAAACACCCACCGATTTGGCGGTGAAGGCGGTGGGCGTGGTTACGCAGGAAAGCTGTCTCCACCCGGGCGGTCACTTCAGGTTTCGCTCGAACCCCCCCCGGACGCATCAACCTGCACGAAGCCTGGACGCGACCATCAAACCCGGCGCTCGACACCAGGCCAAGGAGCGGTAACGTTCGCCCTGGTCCTGTAATTCTCGAGCATCTCCCCTTATCAGAAAGCCTTAAGCCTTGCCATCAAGGGGCTTTACGGCTGCCGTCGCCGCCCTCGTGCCTCATCCCGCTGGGCGTTGTATATTTCTTCGCCCAATTTGTGCGTCTGAAACGGATTGGGCGGTCTGAAACGAGGCGACGAGCAGAAGATGTCCTACGAAATCACCAACTATGGCCATACGGCCCCGGCATGCCCTCCGAGCGCCGGTAAGGACGGTCTGTTTTCTGTCAGCCACCTGGCCCTCCAGGTGGTGTTGACCTGCCTCGTCTTCTACCTCTGGTCTTCCCCCCTGGTGCAGCCCATCAAGCTCATGGTTGTACTCTTCCATGAACTCAGCCACGGCATGATGGCTCTGTTTACAGGCGGGAAAATCATCTCGATCCTGATCACCGCGGACGAAGGCGGCGCCTGCGAAACGGAGGGCGGCAGCGAAGCCCTGATCGTTACCGCGGGCTACCTCGGCAGCATGTTCGTTGGAGGAATGATCCTCTACCTCTCGAGGGCGCGGCATTTCGTACCCCTGGTCTTCGGACTGTTGACCCTGATTCTCGTCGCCGCCATCACCACGGTGATCCGCGACTCCTATTCCCGGACCTTCGCCTCCGGACTCGCGGTTGCCTTTGTCCTCTGCGGATTCCTGGCCCCATCGACAATAGGCATCCTGCTGCTTCGCGCGATAGGAACCTTTACCTGCCTCTATTCCATCTTCGATATCTACTGGGATATCCTTGCGGATCAGGGGGCGGCCTTCAACCAGAACGACGCCATGGCCTTCTCCCGGCTTACCGGGACCGAACCGCAGGTGGTCGGCACCGCCTGGCTGGTAGCCTGCCTCGTCTTCTTCCTCGTGGTATTGAAAAACGTCCTCCAGCCAGAAGATGATCTCCCGGTGCCGGAAGCGGCCCGCGAAAGCGAGACCTTCAATCTCCCCGCGCCCTAATCCTGGGCCACCCATTCTCCATCCGGACCCTGCTCGAGAGCGCTCCAGCCCTTCTGCTCGATGACGGAATGGAAAGCCGCCGGCAACGGCGCCTCCAGGTCCAGAGACCTGCCCATCGCCTTCTCGGGGAGTCCCAGCCGCCAGGAATGGAGCAGGAAATGTTCCATGCCGAAACGCTCCCGGAATTGCCGCGAGGGCTTCGGCTTTCCGTAGCGAAGATCTCCCACGAGCGGGCGGCCCGCCCTGGCCATCAGGGCTCGGATCTGGTGGGTCCGGCCTCCCTCGGGCCGAACCTCGACCAGGCTCATCCGCTCATCTCCTCGCAGGCGCCGGTAGCTCAGGCTGGCCGGCAGGTGGCGGTAGTTGCCGCGAAGCTTTGAGCGAATCTTCCCCTTCAGCTGGCCGGCGGAATCCATCGGGCCGGCAACGAGCGCGAGATAGGTCTTCGAAACCTCTCGCGCCTCAAAGGCGCGCTTTGCGGAGCGCGCGGCGGAGGTCTTGGCCGCGAGCAGCAGGACCCCCGAGGCCTCCAGATCGAGACGGTGAATCGGATGGAGCTTCTTCCCCGGACGCACATCGAGCAACCCGGGATTGAGGCTGATCCATTCACCGAGGAGCTCTGTCAGGCCCGTGTCATGGCCGGTCCCACGGTGAACCGGCACCCCCACGGGTTTATCAACCGCGATGAGACCGTGACCGTGAAAGAGAATGCTGTGTGGGTCGAATTCCTGGTCCATGATTCGTGAAATCCTACTGGCCAAAATACAGCCCGCCATTCACATGAATGACATCGCCGCTGATGTAATCGGCATTCGGCGAGGCGAGGAACGCGACCGCGCCGGCCACATCTTCATTCGTTCCCGCGCGGGCGAGAGGCACGCCGGACACCAGCTTCTCAAACATCTCCGGCGGAGTATGATCCTCGTGAAAGCGGTTGTCAATAATCCCGGGCGCGACGCTGTTGACCTGGATGTTGCTCCCCCCGAATTCCTTGGTGAGCGTCCGGGCGAAGTTCGAGACCGCGGCCTTCGCCGGGCCGTAGTGCGGCGTTGTCGGCGCGCCTCCATTGTGACCGGCAACCGAGGAGATGTTGATCACCTTTCCTCCGCCATGCTCTGCCATGACCGGGACGATCGCCTGGCACAACAGCACCACGCTGGTGAAATTGAGCCGCAACGTCTCAGCGAGCAGCTCGGGGTCGAGGTCGGCCAGGAGGGCGCGGCGGATAATTCCGCCGGCATTATTGACCAGGATGTCAACGCGCCCGGCGCCGAAATCGACCGCAGCCTCTTTGAGCGCAAGGATGTTGTCGGGTTTCGTTACATCCGCCCTTACCGCTACAGCCCGGCGGCCGAGAGCCTCGATCTCGGCAACGGTCTCAAGGGCTGATTCAGAGCTGGAATGGTAGTTGACCACGACATCCGCGCCGTTTGCCGCCAGCTCCAGACAACACGCCCGGCCAATGTCCCGGCCGCCGCCGGTGACCAGGGCAACCTTGCCTTCGATTCTGAAACCCATCTCGCCTCCGGAAAAATAATGACAAGTTGATTTTTTTCATTCTGATGGAGGCAGAACCTTCGGCCTCCGAGCGAACAGATCTTGGCGGCCCCAGTGACTACGGCAAGTAAAATCCGATTCTCCAGCCCCGGTAAGACCGCCGTCTGCGGCCGGGAAGCTCCGTCCTGAACATGACCCCAGACCCCAGCTCAAGCTATTCGCGCTACACCCGCGTGGGCTCCCATCGCGATGTCGACAGCTTCCGCGGGCATCTTCACGAGCTCTGCCCGGAGGTCCCAGTCGACAACGAAATCCTCCGCGCCCCCGGATCCCCCCTGGCGAAGAGCCTGGAGATCTGCGGAAAAATCGCCTCGAACCGCTGGATGATACAGCCCATGGAAGGCTGGGATGGCGCCGAGGACGGCAACCCCGGGGAGCTCACCCTGCGGCGCTGGCGACGCTTCGGGATCAGCGGCGCCCAGCTGATCTGGGGCGGAGAGGCGGTCGCCGTGGAGGCGGAGGGGCGCGCGAACCCCAACCAGCTGGTCATCGCCGAACACACATTGGCTGGCCTGGAGAAGCTCCGCGAGGTTCTCCTGGAGGCGCATCATGACCGCTTCGGCTCGACCTCGGAACCCATCGCCGGACTCCAGCTCACCCACTCGGGACGATTCGCCCGGCCCGGAAGAGACGGCGCCTGCCGGCCGAGGATCGCCTTTCGTCACCCGCTGCTGGATGCCCGCGTCGGCGTGACAGACGATTCGGCGATCCTCGACGACTCCGAGGTCGAAGACCTCATCGAGAGCTTCATCGCCGGCGCTGTCCGCGCCAGGGAGCTGGGCTTCGACTTTGTCGACATCAAGCATTGCCATGGCTATCTCCTGCATGAATTTCTCGGGGCCCATACACGGCCCGGGCCCTACGGCGGCTCGCTTGAGAATCGCACCCGGATTCTGCGAGAGATCGTCAGCGGAGTCCGGCGGGAGGCCCCGGGTCTTCACGTCGCGGTAAGGGTCAGTATTTTCGACAGCATACCCTTCCGCCAGAGCGGAGATGGCGAGGAGGGTGTCCCGGAACGTTGCCCCGAAGGAGAGCCCTATCGCCTTGGATTCGGGGTCGACATGGCCAATCCCGCTGAGCAGGACCTCTCAGAAGGGCACGCCTTCCTGGCGCTGCTCGAGGAGCTCGACATCCGGCTCGTCAATCTCTCCGGCGGAAGCCCGTATTACAACCCCCACCTGCAGAGGCCGGCTCTCTACCCTCCATCGGACGGCTACCTGCCGCCGGAGGATCCTCTCCGAAGCGTCGCCCGGCACCTGCACGCTACCCGCACCCTCAAGCAGAAATTCCCCGGGATGGTGGTGGCCGGCTCGGCTCTCTCCTACCTGCAGGAGTACCTGCCTCATGTCGCCCAAGGCCTCGTACGCGATGGCTGGATGGACCTCGTCGGCATCGGCCGCATGGCCCTGAGCTACCCCGACCTGCCAGCAGATACGCTCGAACGCGGCGAGCTTGCGCGCAAGCGTATCTGCCGGACCTTCAGCGACTGCACCACCGCCCCGCGCGGCGGCCTGGTCAGCGGCTGCTTCCCTCTCGATGCGGCCTATGGCTCACTCCCCGAGGCCGAGACCCTGCGAAAACTGAAGAAAAAGCCTCGGGAATAAACCGTCGCTCAGCTCTCTTTCGAGGGCTGCTTGCGAAGCAGGCTGTAGTAGCCGCCATCAGCATCGACGCGATGCGGAAGAAAGAGCCGGGTTTCCAGCTCGACCAGGGATGGGTCGCGGCGAAGCAGCGCTGCCACGCGCTCCTCGTTCTCCTGCGGCTCGATCGAACAGGTTGAATAGACCAGGCGTCCGCCGGGACCAAGATGCCGAACGGCGGCATCGAGCAGCCCGTCCTGCAGGGCTGACAGAGAATCGAGGTCTTCGCGCCGTACCCGCCAGCGCGCCTCCGGACGCCTGCCAAGCACCCCGGTATTCGAGCAGGGGGCATCAACGAGAATATGGGTAAAGCTCTCTCCCAGGTCGATCGCCTCCGGCTCCGCGGGCACAACGGCCGTCTTCCAGGCGCCCTCGAGACGTGAGAGGTTGGCATCCACCAGCGCCAGCCGTGACTCGCTGCGGTCTGTCGCCAGCAGGGAGCCGCCATCTCCCAGGCCTTCGAGCAGCTGGGCCGACTTCCCCCCAGGCGCCGAACACAGGTCGAGCACCCTGGCGCCGGACGGCGGAGCCAGGGCGGCGCCGGCCTGGATGGCGGTCAGATCCTGGAACTGGATCCAGCCCTTCTCCAGGGCCCCTGATGGCCCGGGGCCGCCCCCGGCAAAAAGAATCGTCCGCTCCTGCGGTCCGGCCTCGACCTCGAACCCTTCCTCTCCCAACGCCGCGATGACCTCGGCGTCCGGCGGCGCGTGGGCGGTAACCCGGGCGCACAGGCGCGGAGTACGATTCCCGGCAACCAGCAGGGCCCTCGTCTCCTGGACTCCAAAGCGGGAGATCCAGGTCTTCACCAGCCAGCGGGGATAGGAATACTTAACGCTCAGGTGGTCGACAAGATCGAGCCGGACCAGCGGCAGCACCGGACGGCTGAAGTGGCAGTAGCCTCCCCGCGAAGGCAGGATGTTGGGGTCGTCGGGCTCAGACGGGTCATCTGTTGTCTTCCTGGTAATGTCAGCGATGAGCCGATGGAGCACCGCGTTAACGAAGCCGACGTTCTTTTTTCCAACTCCCTCGAGAACCTTCATGCCCTCAAGGGTCTGATTCACCGCGGCATGCGCGGGAACGCGGTTGAGGTAGACCAGCTGGTACGAGCCCAGCCGCAACGCCCAGCGCACCGCCGCGGCCTGGCGATCCATCGGCAGCTTGACGTAGAGCTTCAAGAGCCGGTCAAGCGTGTTCTGGTGGCGAAGCGCTCCATAGGAGATCTCCTGTAGAAGATGCCGGTCGCGGCGCTCGAAGGCGCCGATACGCTCCGACAGCAGCTCATCGATAAACCGCCCGCCGCTCTCGGCTTCACACAGCAGCTCAAGCGCCGCCTTTCGCACCGCGGCGTATTCCTTCGCCGGAGGCTCCGGCCGGGATTCTTCGTTCATGGACCCTTCTCCAAAGTTTCCTCAAAGCGATCCCCCGGCTCAACCGGGTTGCCTCGTATATAAGCCGCCGTGTCCATTGCGGGCTTCCCTTCTCGCTGCAATTCAAGAATTCGAAGAGCGCCGCCGGAGCAGGAGACCGAGAAGCTCTCGGCATCGACTCCGCACACGACCCCCGGATCCGAAAAAGACGCATCCTTGTCACACGGCGCCGAGCGAAGAATGCTGACTCTCTTCGCCTTTCCCTGTAAGGGGACAAAGAACCCGTGAGCCAGCGGCCACGGGTTCATCGCGCGGACCAGGTCATGTACGCCGGCCGGCGGCCGGTTCCAATCGATGAGGCCATCGCTCTTTTTCAGCTTGGGCGCCCGGGTCGCCCGGGTCTCATCCTGAACGGCCTCCACGGTTTCTCCTCCCGCTATCAGCGGGAGCTGCTCGAGCAGCAACTCGGCGGAAAGCCTCGACAGTCTCCCCTCGAGCTCGGCGGCCGTCTCCGCGGGATCGATCGTCGTTCGCGAACAGGCCAGCACCGGGCCGCAATCAAGCCCAAGCTCGATCCGAAACAGCGTCACCCCTGTCTCGGCCTCTCCGCCCAGCAGGGCGTGAACCACCGGCGCGGCGCCACGATAGGCCGGCAGGATCGAGGCGTGCAGGTTGAAAGAGCCCAGCGGCGGCAGGGCAAGAACCTCCTCTTTAAGAATTTCACCGTAGTCGGCGACGATGAAGACATCCGGAGTCCGCGCCCCCAGCTCCTTGCAGAAGTCGGCAGTGTTCACCGAGACCGGAGTGCGGCACTCGAGTCCCAGCTCGAGGGCTCGGGACTTTACGGGGTTTGGACGCAGCTGGCGGCCCCGGCCCGCAGGCCTGTCAGGACGACTGATGACATCGCAGAGCTCGAAATCCGGCCCACCGGCATGGAGGGCTTCCAACGCGGGAATGGCGAAAGGCCCCGAGGCAAGAAGAGCGACCTTCATTCGGGCTCCCCGCCTTCATTCGCCTCGGCCTCAGCACCCCTCGGCCCATCGCGGTCTTCCGCGAGAGCTTCCTCGCCTTCACCCCGAAGCAGATGCTCCTCGGCCGGCTCCGCCTCAGCGGGCTCGCTCTCCTCGTCCTGGAGGCGCGCGATGTCTTCATCCGTCCGGCGCTCAACCCGGATTCCAGACCCGGGCTCGTCCTGGGTAAGGGTGAGAAGATACTGCTTGGCCAACTCGAGGACCGCGATGAAGTAGCCAATGGCCTCGCCTCTCGTCCGGGCCCCCTGGAACAGGTCCTCAAAAAGGCAGCCTCCATCGGGGGCCGCCAGGAGAAGCTCCTTCACCTCACCGATGAAATCCTCGATCGGGCGATCCTCGAGCATCACCTCGTGAGGGACACGCTGTGCGATCACGAGCTGGATCCGATGGAAGGCCGTGAGGAGATCCCAGACATCGGTATTGCCAAGCGGCAGCGGTTCCGTCACATCTTCGGCATCGATGTCGAGCGCCTGTCGAGGACGCACATAACGCTGCTTATGCGAATCCATCTTCTTCTCAAGCAGCAGCGCGCGCTCCTTGAATTTCTTGTACTCCAGGAGCTGCTTTACCAGCTCCAGGCGGGGGTCCTCGTATTCCTCGTCTTCGTCTTCGAGCACCTCTCGCGGCAACAGCAGCTTGCTCTTGACCTCCATGAGGCGCGCGGCCATGACGAGAAACTCGCCGGAGACGTTGGGGTCGACATCGCGCAGGAAATCGAGGTGCTCGTGATATTGCTCAATCACCCGGGAAACGGGTATGTCGAACACATCAACCTCGTCCTTCCTGATGAGGTAGAGCAGCAGATCCAGTGGACCACTGTAGGTCTCTACCGTCGCGCGAAAGTCCGGATGAGGGTCGGCCATCGATTGTTTTCCTGTCAAGACTCGGCCAACCGACCCGCCACTACCTGCAGGGCCTCATCGATCTTGATACGTTCCTGCTCCGTGGTGTCACGGTCGCGAATGGTAACGGTTCCATCTTCGAGAGATTGGCCATCCACGGTCAGGCAATAGGGTGTACCCACCTCGTCGTGACGCGCGTAGCGCTTTCCAACCTGGTGCTGTTCATCGTATTTCGCATTGATCCCGGAATTGAAAAACTGCTGTACGATCTCACGGGCAAGCTCGGGCATTCCATCTCGCTTCACCAGCGGCAGCACAGCAACCTTGTAGGGAGCCAGGCGGGGGTGCAGCTTGAGGACGCGGCGGGTCTTCACGTTGCCCTTTGCATCGGGCCTTGGGCTGTCATAGCAGAAGGCGTCGAGAAGATACATGAGGGTGGTCCTCGTGGCGCCGGCCGCCGGCTCAACCACGTAGGGGGTATAGTGGACGCCCTTCTTGCCCGTCTCCGGATTGTCCTTCTCCTGGTCAAAATAGGTCAGCCGCACCCCGGAGTTCTCGGAGTGTTTCTTGAGATCGTAGTCGGTACGGCTCGCGATCCCTTCAAGCTCTCCCCAGCCCCAGGGATATTCGTACTCGATGTCATAGCAGTCATCGGCATAGTGGGCGAGTTCATCCGGCTCGTGCTGGCGGAGGCGGAACTTCGACGGGTCGTTGGCGTAGCGCTGGTACCACCTCAGGCGCTTATCCTTCCAGAAATCCAGCGCCTCCTTCTGCGTGCCCGGCTCGACGAAATACTCCATCTCCATCTGCTCGAACTCGCAGGATCTGAAGATGAAATGCTCAACCGTAATCTCGTTACGGAAGGATTTTCCCATCTGGGCGATACCGAAAGGCACCTTGAGAGAAAGCGCCTGCTGGATATTGGCGAATTGAACGAACATCGCCTGGGCGGTTTCGGGCCTCAGGTAGACCGCGTTCTCGCCGATTTTCTGCTCGATAAGCTCCCGGGCCTCCTCCTGAGAAAGCGCCTTGCCCTCGATGGCCTTCGCCAGTTGCTGGACCGGATCGACCGGCCCGAGGCTGGTGCGGAACATGAGGTTGAACTGCCTCTCGTCGCTCAGGAAGGGACTGCCGATCTCCGGGCTCACATAGCCCCGATAGGGAAAACTCTCGGCCGCGTCCCCGGAGTCGTCCGGGAAAAAACCGAAGGTCTCTTCGTCGATCACCTTCAGCCCCTTCAGGGTTTTGCCGCCGCGCTTCAGCTCGACACCAAAGCGCTCCTGGATGGACTTCTGGTAGGCCTTCGCCTGGCCCTTGTCGGCGCAGGTCAGCGTCAGCTCAGCCCCCGGCTCGGGCCGAGGGGCGTTATCAGCTCGAAACCGTTCCTTGCTGACCAGGCAATCGACCAGGGGATCGGCGAAGCCTGCCAGGTGCCCGGAGGCCTTCCAGACATCCGTGTGCATGATGATCGAGGCATCGAGGCCCACGACATCCTCTCGCTCGTGCACCATGGCCCGCCACCACTCATTCATGATGTTGCGCTTGAGCTCGGCGCCCAGCGGGCCGTAATCGTAACAACTCTTGAGTCCCCCATAAATCTCACTGGACTGGAAAATGAAACCTCGCTGCTTGCACAGTGAGATAATCTCCTTCATGAGGTCCACTTCGTCTTCGGGGGCAGCCTGTGAATCGTTCATTCGATCCTCGAAATCCAATCTGAATAAAACCGGGAAAACGTTTTGAGCAAAAGAGTTGCGTCAGGAACGTGATTATTTATCTACGGCCCTTCAAGTCAACCTATATCAAGCTATAGACCTTTGCCGGGCACCGGCCGCGGGCGGCCGAGACCTCCCCCGCGGACCGGAGGACGGTATCCGCCGAAACCGTTTAAATCTGCGGGTTTCTCGGGTGTAAGTAGCTGGAAATCGCCTTCGCCATGAACTAATCTTGGAGGTTGCCGGCTTGACGATTTACCTCGCAGACCTGCGGCCCAGGGGGCCGCAGCGGCTGTTTTGGTTGTCCGGGCGGCCTGGGTCTTGCTGGAGAGGTTTCGCTTTTATCGCTGGCCCTCCCCGCAGGTTTGAACGAATTCCATACGCACGCGCGATCCAAACAAGGTCAAGGAGCCGCGGGCGTTTCCATATCCAACAGGTTGGGAGGTTTCGATGCTGCATCATCGGATGGTTTCTCTATGTCTCAAGACACTCGCCGTCTTGCTGTCCATCGCTTTCGTATGCCCCGCGGCGCGGGCGCAAACCGATGAAAACGGTTTCTTCACGGAATACCTGGTTGCCGCGGCCTACGCGGGCCCTGGCTGCAACCCGAACCAGCTCGTCACAGCTGATTTCCTCTGCGACGGCGACAGCAACGAGAACAACATCGTCCCCGAGGAAGGGTACCTCCTCATGCCTCCGGTTCTCGAAGCGGAAGATTGCGAGGGCGGCACTCAGCCGGCCCTCTTCGGTACCTTCCATCTCAACACCCTGGTAGACCTTGACGGCAACTTGCCTATCGTCGTCCAGATGACCGAAGGCGACCTGCTGAACTTCGAGACGCAAGCACCCGGAGCCGACAACGCCATGGGCTACGCCTGGGTCTACGTCGAAAACGTAACGGGGGCTCCTCTCGACCTGAGAATGGGCATCGCCAGCGACGACTCCATCCAGGTCAAGGTCAACCGCATCGAGGTGTTCAGCCTCGGTGTCTGCCGCGGGTGGGGCGGGGCGGGAACGACCCAGAACGACTTCCCGGTAACCCTCCAGCCAGGCGGCAACCTCGTCCAGTTCAAGGTGTGGGACGGTGGAGGCGGCTGGGGCATGCGAGCCCGATTCGTAGACCCTGGCGGCTGCGGAAACGTTCGCAGCGGCGAGGGACAGATCGAGGTTGGCGTCGAACCCCTCGAGCTCTGGCAGTCTCCCGCCGAGCGCTCCCTGGAATCCGATGGCGAGGCCCCTGGCGAGGTGACAGTCAACGTCTCCGTCACGATCAACGCTGATGGCGCCTACAACCTCGAGGAGAACTACGACCGGGCCTGGACCGCCAGCGACATCAACCCCGAACCGACCGCCAACGAGGCCGGGCGGCTCTACTGGGAAGGCATCACCGCCGCGACCGTAAGCTATACCCTGACCCGCTCAGGCGCCTGGACGATCAGCAATTTTTCAGGCACGGCGACGATCGACGACAACGAGATAACCGTAGGCGGGACCTCCGGCCTCTCCAGCGGCCTCGAAGGGTATGTTGGCGAAATTCTCGTGACCCCGGCCTATACGATGTCCGGCGGCGTCCAGGGCTGCAATATCACGGTCGACCAGATGGACGGCCCATGGATTAACGATGCCGATGAGGTTACCGATGAGTGGATCATTCCCGAAGAGGGCCTGATCTTCGGCATTG
Organism: uncultured bacterium; assembly: GCA_913042995.1. Classification (GTDB taxonomy): domain Bacteria; phylum Planctomycetota; class UBA8108; order UBA8108; family UBA8108; genus UBA8108. The sequence continues at coordinate 16,979 of CAJWMA010000033.1, forward strand.
ATTACGAGGGCGAGAGCCAGATCTCCGGGATCGGAGTCATGAGCCCCGAGGCCGAGGCTCTCTTTGTCGACGCCCCTGGCGACCCTTTCAGTGAGTCCATCCTCGTTCGCGCGACCTCCGCGGATGGCTTCTACGACTTCCAGCGCGGCGACATCTTCGGAACAAACGTCGAGCAGGTGATGTGCGCCGCGTTCTTCTACGCGGTCAATGACAGCGATGAACCCATCCAGGTAGGCATCGGCTTTGGATCAGACGATGCCGGCACGGTGCGCGTCAACGGCCGGCCGGTCATCACCACCCCGCGTTGCGCGGGACACCCCGGCTTCACCGACAAGGGCACCGCGCAGCTTGATCCCGGCAAGAATCTCATCTCGGTCTATACCTTCGAAAACGGCGGCGGCTACAATATGTGCATCCGCTTCGAAGATGAGAACTTCGAGCCCCTGCCGATCCCGACCACGATCGACCCCACCGGCTACGAGCCGGGCCCGGACGCTCACCCCGAGCCGGAGCCCGAGGGCGGCGGCGACGGCGAGTTTGAAATTATCAACAGCCCGTTTATACGACAGGTCCTCATGACCCCGGCCTACACGCTGGCCACCTGGAATGGCTGCAACATACCCATCGATGTTATGGCCACGGAATGGATCAGCGACGTCGATGGAGAGATCGCCGACGAGACCATCATCCCCGAAGATGGGCTGATCTTTACGCCGGACTATGGTGGCCTCGCCCCGGAAATCAGCGGGCTCACCAACCTTGGCGCGGCGGCAACGGAAAGATTCTGGGCCGGCTTCGACCCCTTCTCCGCGGAGTCGGTGCTGGTGCCTGTCTCCTCGCCCAACGGCGTCTATGACCTGCAGGGCGGCAACGCCTTCCAGGCGAACGTCGAGCTGTGCATGTGCGTGGCCTACACCTATGTCATCAATGACTCCGATGTCGGCCGCTGTATCCAGCTGGGGATCGGCTCGGATGATTCCATCTCGGTGAAGGTCAATGGCCGGGCCGCGGGCGCCTTCCAGCGCTGCGCTCCGCACAACCCATTCTCCTTCAAGGTGCCCGTCTGGCTCGACCCGGGCAAGAACCTGGTCGCGATCGCCACCTATGAGAATGGCGGCGGCTACATCATGTGCGCCCGCTTTGAAGACGAAAATGGCACCCCCATAGACATGCCTCACACCATCGACCCGACGGGTTACGACCCCGGGGAGCATGAAGGTGCCGCCGACGGCTGCTCGAACGCTCCGGTCGACCCCGCGCCTTACCTGCGCGGCGGCCCCTCCAAGGGCTTTATCACCGAGTGGCTGGTGGGCGCCCAGCCGTTTGACTCGGTCGCCGGTGGCAACGCCCCGGCCCAGGCCTTTATCGAGGACTATGTCTCCCAGAACGGCGGGCCGCCCGACATCGACAGCATCTACGAAGGCGCCATCGTCGAGTCGGGAATCTCCGGCCTGATCAGCAGCGGCGTTCGCGACAGCGTCTGCGGCTTTACGACGCTGACCAGGGTCAGCGCCTACGACATCAATCCCGGCGACCCGGGCCTCTTCAACGGCGAGAGCTACTACGGCGGCGGCGACAACTACACCGCGGTGATGTTCGCCTTTGTCAACAATGTCAGCAATGACGACCTCCAGGCCTGGTTTGGGCTGGCGAGCGATGACGCGGCGACCCTCTACGTCAACGGAGAGGTGGCCGTGGAATACCTCACGACCCGCGGCTTCGGAGCCGCCAACGAAATCCAGAACCGGGCCAGCTCACCCGCTCTTCTCGAGCCGGGCCTGAACCTGGTCATGCTGGGCTACAACGAGGCCGGCGGTGGGTCTGGAGCCCGCATCGCGATGTTCAGCGACTCCTGCTTCAAGACCCCCTTCACCGAGGACGAGGTCTCCGTAACCGCCGACAACCCCGAGTTTGGCGGCGGAGGCGGCGACACCATCGGCGCGACTCGCTCCATCGAGCCGGCCAATTGCGATGGGCTCTCCATTGTCACCATCACCTTCAACATTCCCGGCGACCAGGCTGTGAGCGTTACCGTCAATGAAGGCCTGCCGGATAACACCACTGGCGAGAATCCCTCAGCCGGTGAATTCAACGACGCGGGCTCTGCCCTCACCTTCACCGGCGAGGTCAGCAATGGCGATGCTATCACCTACGAGATCGCCGATGGTGTCGCCGGTGCGAGTTTCTGCCTCGGCACGATTGACGGCATGCCAATCCTGGGTGATACGGTTCTGCGCGAAGGAGCCGCGCTGTGCGACTTCAGCGGAGAGCTCTATATTAACTGCGGAGGTCCCGAGTTCGAGGACGCCCTCGGCCGGGTCTGGCTCGAAGACACCATCGAGAACCCGAGCCCTTACCTGGTCAGCCCCAACGTCCACACCGCCAGCTTCGGGCTGGGTTTTGCAGGTGTCGATGTGGAAGCCGACGAATACATCTTCGACAACGCCATCGAGCAGGACATCTTCCCCGCCGAGAGGTGGGACGACGGCGACGTCGTCTACGAGTTCACCGGGCTTCCCCCGGGGACCTACGAGGTGGTCCTTCTCTTCGCGGAGTTCTGCTGCAGCAACGGCTGCCAGGACATTGACGATCCCCAGCAATCCGGCGGCCCGTGCCGTGTCTTCGACGCCTACATCAACGGCGAGCAGATCCTTGACCAGTTCGCGCAGGCTGTCGAGGCCGCCCGCCTCGTGGGAGTCGATCCCGCCGGCACGGCCGGCTATCGTATCGGCCTCTCCGTTGTTGAAGAGGTCACCACCAACGGTACGATCGAGATCCTGCTCGACGATCTTGGCGGCGGCAACCCCCCCGAGAACGCCGGGATCAAGGGCATCATGCTTCTCTCCACCGACGGCCCGGCTCCGGTGCCTGATGAGATCTGCGACAACGGAACCGATGATGACCGTGATGGCGATGTCGACTGCGACGACTCCGATTGCGCCGACCTGGCCGTCTGTATCCCGGACGAGATCTGCGACAACGGCATCGATGACGACCGCGACGGCGCGGCCGACTGCGATGACAACGACTGCGTTGACGATGCCGGCTGCGCGGGACCCGGAGAGGCCACCTTCGTCCGCGGCGACTCGAACTCCGACGGCAGCGTCAACCTGACCGACGGCGTGATCCCGCTGCTGTTCCTGTTCTCCGGCGGCGCCGCTCCGGGTTGCCTGGATGCGACCGACACCAACGATACGGGCAGCGTTGAGATCACCGATGCGATCATCATCTTCAGCTGGCTGTTCTCCGGCGGGGCGGCCCCGGCGGCTCCTTCGCCAACCAGTCCGGGCTACTCCGCGGCCGATTGCGGCGTCGATGCGACCGCCGATGGCATCGGCTGTGAGCAGCCCTCCCCGGTCTGCGAGTAGGGCGGGACGAGACCGCGAGCTGAACCGGGCGGCGATTCCCCCCGAGGGAGTCCCGCCCGGTTTTTTTGTTCTGGCGGCCTCGCGAAAGGATGCTTCCGTCAGGCCGATGACGCCAGTGTCATCAATCCGGGCTGGACTGGATGTCAGGAGCGGGTTAAATAGCGCCTATGCCTGAACACCACAAATCCAAACGGCTGGCGGGCGCCGCCCTGGCAGCCCTGATCGTGGCTCTGCCGGGAAGCTTCGCGGCTGCCCAGAAGATCGCCTTCGAACGCTACACCCTCGACAACGGCCTGACGGTGATTCTCCATGAAGACCACCGGCTGCCCAGGGTTGCCGTCAATCTCTGGTACTACGTTGGCTCAAAGGATGAGCCGAAGGGGCGCTCCGGCTTCGCCCACCTGTTTGAGCATCTCATGTTCATGGGAACGAACAACGTTCCCATCGGTCAATTTGACAACATCATGGAAGGCGCGGGCGGCTCCAACAACGCCACGACATCGAGCGACCGCACGAATTATTTCGAGAGCGGCCCCCGGGAGCTCCTCGAGCTCTTCCTCTTCCTCGAGGCCGACCGCATGACCGGGCTCTCCCGCGCCATGACCCTCGAGAAGCTCAACACACAGCGCGGCGTCGTTCGTAACGAGCGGCGGCAAAGCTATGAAAACCGCCCCTACGGACAGCTGTGGCTCGAGATTCCGGCCCTGATCTATCCAGCCGGACACCCTTATCACCATCCGGTGATCGGCTCGCACACCGACCTCGAGAACGCCGCGGTCTCCGATGTCGTCGATTTCTTTGATGGCTTCTACTTTCCCGCGAACGCATCGCTGGCCATCGCCGGCGATTTCGATCCAGGGGAAGCCCGGGAGCTCGTAAA
>CAJWMA010000034.1 GCA_913042995.1 uncultured bacterium
CCATCGTTGTGGGTGTGGATGCCGATCTCTGTGTCGCTGATCTTCTCCCGCGCGGCGCGCACGATCTTTGCGACCTCCGCGGGCAGGGAGCCGCCGTTGGTGTCGCAGAGTACGAGAGAGCTCGCGCCTCCCTCCCGGGCGGCGGCTAGGGTTTCCAGGGCGTACTCGGGATCCGCCTTGTAGCCATCGAAGAAGTGCTCAGCATCGTAGATGACCTCACGTTTTTCGGAGACCAGGTAGCTGACGGACTCCCGGATGATTCTGAGGTTTTCTTCGGGGGTGGTTCTCAGAACTTCGGTAACGTGAAGATGCCAGGACTTGCCGAAGATCGTGACCACCGGTGTGCCGACCGCGAGGATCGCCTTCAGGTTGGCATCATCTTCCGGGGCGCTGCCGGCCCGGCAGGTGCTGCCGAAGGCGGCGAGCTTCGAATGGCGCAGATCAAGGTCGGCGGCGGCCTTGAAGAAGTCGATATCCTTGGGATTGGAGCCGGGCCAGCCTCCCTCGACGTAGTCGATGGAAAACTCATCCAGCAGCCGCAGGATCTTCAACTTGTCCCGCCCTGAGAAGGAGACTCCTTCACCCTGGGTGCCGTCGCGTAAGGTCGTATCGTAGATTTTGATCATGGGTCAGGTCTCTCCACGGAGCGTTTCATTCGTCCGCCTGCTCGCTGGAGCCGTTTTCGTCCTGTGATTTGTCGCCATGCCGGATGCGGTGATTCAGGGCGCGGTTGGCTCCCTTGATCATCGCGTGGACTGAGGCGAGGATGACGTCCTTGTCGACCGCGTCGCCGCGGAAGCGGTTCTCGGTCTTGTCTTTGAACTGGATGTTGGCGTGCGCCAGGGCGTTGGTCCCCCCGGTGATGGCCTTCAGGCCGTAGCCGCTGAGCTCGAGCTCGGGTCCGAAGTGCGAGCTCAGGATCTCCTGGATGGCGTGGGCGGAGGCATCCACCGGCCCGACCCCCGTGCCGGTTCCGATCACCTCATCTTCATTGATCTTGAGCTTGATGGTGGCGCTGGCGGTAAAGCCGTTGCCGGTCATCACCGAGACCTCCTCGAGCAGCAGGACCTGCTCCTCGCTGGTCAGCTCGTTGAGCACCTCGTTGGCGAAGGCGACGACATCCTCTTCCTCGATGTTCTTCTCCCGGTCCGCGGCGTCTTTGACGCGAGCCCTGACATCGTGGAGCTGTTCCCGGTTCAGTTCGTAGCCCCGGCGCTCGAGGATCTTCTCGATGGCGTGTACTCCGGAGTGCTTGCCGATGACGAGCTGGGTTCCATGCCAGCCGACCTCCTTGGCGGACATGATCTCGTAGGTCCGGCGGTCGCTGATGACTCCATGCTGATGGATTCCCGCTTCGTGGGCGAAGGCGTTTTCGCCTACGATCGCCTTGTTTCTCTGTACCTCGATGCCCGTCAGGTTGGCGACCAGGCGGCTGGTGCTCCAGAGCTCCTCGGTCTTGATTCCGGTCTCTACCCCGTAGACGTCCTCACGCATCTTGAGCGCCATGACGATTTCTTCCAGGGAGGTGTTTCCCGCCCGCTCCCCGATGCCGTTGATGGTGCACTCGATCTGGTCGCAGCCGGCCTGCATGGCCGAGAGCGAGTTGGCGACAGCAACGCCCAGATCATTGTGGCAGTGGATGCTGAGCACGATGTTCTCGGTCGCCGGTACCTTCTCCTTCACGTAACGCACCCGGTCCCCTATCTCGCCGGGCATGGCGTAGCCGACTGTGTCGGGGATGTTGATCGTCGTGGCCCCGGCGTTCACCGCCGCCTCGATGACCTCGCACATGAAGTCCAGGTCGCTCCTCGATGCGTCCTCGGGCGAGAACTCTACATCATCGGTAAACTGGCACGCCCGCTCGACAGCGTCTACCGCCATGGCCAGCACCTCGTCCCTGCCCATCTTGAGCTTTTTGTCCATGTGGAGGTTGCTGGTGGCGATGAAGACATGGATGCGCGAGCTGGGGGCTTTCTCGAGCGCCTGGCCGGCGGCCTCGATATCCTCTTTCCTTGCCCTGGCGAGGCCGCAGATCGTGGGCCCATCGAGGCTCTCCGCGATGAGCTTGACGCTCTCGAAATCTCCAGGGCTCGAGATCGGGAAGCCGGCCTCGATGATATCCACTCCCAGCCGTTCGAGCTGACGGGCGATCACCAGCTTCTCTTCCACGTTCAGGCTCGCGCCCGGACTCTGTTCCCCGTCTCGCAGGGTGGTGTCGAAGATCTTTATTTTTCTCATGGTTTCAGGGTTCCGGTTTTTCCGGTCCTTTGGAACTGCGCTATTGCACTCTCAGACGCTCAAAATTCAAAAAAAAAACCCGCTCACCTTCAGAAGGCGGCGGGTGGTGAAATCGTATCTGGCGTTTTACGATCTACCCGCCTCGCTAATAAGCAGGATCAAAAGCAGAATACCGAGTAGGGCTGTCCGGCCGCAGTCAGCTTGCGAAACACTGGCGAAGCGATGCCCCGAAAGGCATTTTCGCGCACTCTTGCTGATGGTCTTTCTTGCGACCTGGAACATGATTCTCTCTGTCTCGCTCGTGTCGTAAAGTTAAACGCAGATCTTATTTGCATAAGCAGGCCGTGTCAAATTGTAAAGATCTTCGCCTTTTAGAGAAGGTTCTTCTCAATTGTATAAATCGCTCATCAGCTTGCTGAATTCGTCAAAGCCGAGTGTCAGCGAGTCTATTCCGGGATTTTCATTTCCGTTCTGGCGCATGTCAACCACCAACCCATGGGCTCCAAAAGCCCGGGAGGCGCTCGCCAGCGGCAGGACGAGTCCGCTGTTGTCGATGGCCCTGGACGGATCGATCAGCACCGGGAGGTGGGTCATCTGCCGGATGCTTGCCACCGTGCCGAGGTCGAGGGTGTTGCGGGAGTTCCGCTCGTCGATCCTTGTTCCGCGTTCGCAGAGTATGACCTGCTGATTTCCCTGTACGAGTACGCACTCGGCGGCCTCCAGGAACTCGTCATTGGTTGCCGACAGCCCCCTGCAGAGTACGATGGGACGGCCGGTCTTGCCGGCCTCCTCGAGGAGGCTGAAGTTCTGCATATTGCGCGGGCCGATTTTCAACAGGTCCGCCAGCTGGGCGGCCTGGGCTACATCCAGAACGGATTCGACCTCGGTCATCACCGGCAGGCCAAAATCCTTGCCGGCGGTGGTCAGCACATCGAGGAGATCGAAATTAATTCGTCGTGTTTTGAAGGGCGAGTCGCTTGCCTCGAGGCAGCTGCCGTGCAGCACCATCGCCCCGCATTCGCTCACCTGGCGGGCGTGGGCTCCGATCTGGTCCATCGACGAGATACAGTCGGGGCCGGCGAAGACGACGTATTCAGAACCGCCGAGCTCCGTCTCGCCGAGCCTGAGAATGGTACCTTCAGGCTTGATGGCGAGATCCGTCAGGTTCCTGCCTTCGCCATTGCCGCTGGCGGCCGGGGCTGTGCCCTCTCCAGGAGCGGGCGCCGGCGCAGCTTCTTCTTCAACGTCTGTTTTCTCGGGGACCCTGGAGCGGGTCGAGGGCCTGGTCTTGTCGTGACGTTCACGCGGGTAGGTTCCGAGGATTCTCAGGTAATTTGTCGCGCCGCTCAGCCGGACGAGAGCCTCCTGGATCTTCGGGTCGCTCGCATTACCCTCGAAATCCAGGTAGAAGATGTAGGTGAAGGGCGAGCCCTGCATGGGCCTCGACTCGAGCTTCGTCAGGTTGATCTTGTGTTCATCCAGGATGGCCAGCGCCTTGAGCAGGGCGCCCTCATGATGCCCGGTCGAGAGAACGAGCGAGGTCTTGCAGGGAACCCTGCTGTCGACCTGGCTGGGTCGCGGCGCGACGACGACGAAGCGAGTGAAATTCTCGCGCTGGTTGGCGAGATTTCGCTTCAGCACCTTCAGCCCGTAGATTCTTCCAGCCTCCTCGCTGGCGATGGCCGCCTGGGAGGGGTCAGCCTCCGCGCTGATTTTCTTGGCCGCCTCTGCGGTGTCCATGTAGGTCTCCTGGTCACAGTTCTTGAGCCTGGAGAGGAAGTCGGAGCATTGGGCAAGCGCCTGGTAATGCGAGTAGATGCGCCGAATCGTGGACAGCGGGGCCTTCTCGATGCCCAGCAGGCAATGCTGGACGGGGAAGACCTCTTCTCCCACGATGTTGAGCTTGGTAGCCAGCAGGAGGTCGTAGACCGCGTTGATGCTGCCGGCCGTGGTGTTTTCAATCGGCAGCATGGCGTAGTCTGCCTGGCCGGTTTCAACAGCGGCGACCACGTCGGCGAAGCTCTTGTAGCCTTCGAAGGAGCAATTGTCGAGCTGGCCGCGGAAGAATTTTTCGCCGGCCAGGAAGCTGTAGGCTCCCTCGACCCCCTGGTAGGCGATGCAGAGCATCTTCTCGGTGGAGGGGTTGAGGTTGTTCTGGAGGAAGGATTCCTGGGAGCGCACGGAGTCTTCGATGATCTCGTGGAAGACACGGGTCACAAAGTGGGCATCGAGGCCGAGCTTGCGGCCGGCCTTGATGAGTGTCTCCAGAACCTCGCCTTCCCTCGCGGGGTCGCGAAGGTCGAGTCCTCTTTCGAGCTTGTCCTCGATGACCTTCCGGCTGATGGTCCTTCTCTTCGCGAGCAGCTCGAGAAGGCTCTTATCGAGACTGTTGATGTCTTTTCGGCATTGGTCGAGATCCATCTTCAGACCTCCCTGATCCAATCGAAGGGATCTTCCCGGTCGCCGGTCTGGATGTCTCGAAGGACCTTCAACAGCTTGCCTCGAAGATCTTCCGTTTCGAGCTGCTTGACCTGGTCGTTGTAGACGAGCTCCCGAACGCTCAGCAGGGTCCAGGCCGTTCCGGTGCAGAACATTTCCACGCCATCCTCGATGACCTCCTGGATGGAGAGCGCCCGCTCCTCTACGTCAAGGTTGAGCAGCTCGCGCGCGATACGAAGCGTCGAGTCGCGGGTGATTCCCGGAAGGATCTGGCTGTCGAGGGGGGGCGTGACCAGCACGCCGGACCTCAGCAAGACGAAGGGGTTCGAGCCGCTGGTCTCGGTCAGGTACTTGAGATGGTGCGCGTCAAGGTAGAGAACGTCATCGAAGCCCTGGTCCTTCCATTGCTGCGCGACCCAGATGGCCCCGGCGTAGTTTCCCATCGACTTGGCGGAGCCCGTACCTCCGGGGGCTACACGGCCCTGCTCGAGCACCTTGAGGCGAACTCCCCGGGGGCTTCCCCCCCGGAAGTAGCTGCCTACCGGGCTGCAGAAAATATGCGTGGCGAATTGACTGCAGGGGCCCAGGCCAAGCTGCGGCTCTATGGCATGTTGCATGGGACGCAGATAGAGTGATCCGTACTCCGGCGGAGGAACGAAGTGCTCATTGCGGCGCACCAGTTCAGCGCAGGACTCGACGAATTGTTCGGTCGGGAAGGGAGGCATCATCAGCCTCTCGGCGGAGTTCTGCATCCGCCGGCCGTTGGCATCCGGCCTGAAAAGCAGGATCTTCCCGCCGGTTGTTCTCTGGGCCTTCAGGCCTTCGAAAACTCCTACGCCATAAGACATTAGGGCCGCCGCGGGCGAGATCATGATGTCTTCGAAGGGTATGTAGGCTCCCTCGTCCCAGACAGGATCTCTCCCGGTGTTACCGAGGCTTCTGTACATGAAGTCGGTTTCAGTGAGGGAGAAGGTCAGGGTTTCCCAGTCAGGAATTGGCTTGTTGTTCTGTCCGGTCATGATTCCGGGGCATCTGCGGCAAAGGGTATGAAGGCGTCCGATAAGAAAAAACAAAGACCGATGATTATACGGCTTCATTTCAGTCTCTGGCAAGATAACCCAACCTTGCCTTGCGACCTGGAAGGTCCGGATAAGTCACGCTGGTGCCGATAAGAACAGATAATCGCCGCTCCTCGGTTTAAACCAGACCTTCTTTCCTTATTTCGGCCCGAGTCTTGTGTAACATTTGCACCGTATCTTGATTACCTTGGGCAGCAGGACTCGACTGGGCCCGGAACTTCCATGATTTCTATTGGCGGAACCCGATGAACAGCAACCGGTCAGGGACATCCTGGGGCTTCACAAGGCATGTCGCCTTCGAGATTCTCAAGACCTTCTCCTTCTCGCTGCTCGTTCTCGAGCTGAGCTACTCCCTGTTCATCTCGATCATGGTGGCGGAGCGCTACAACCTCGATCTGCCCCTGGCCCTGCCAGTCATGTGGTATACCGCCGCGGGCCTGCTCAGCGACAGCCTGCCGCTGGCGCTGATGTTCGCCTCGAGCCTGGTGTTTGGGAGACTGGTCGCTGATCGTGAGATCATGGCGGCGAGGAGCTTCGGCATGTCGAACCGGAAGATCCTCCTGCCGGTCTTGATCCTCGGGGTCGCTTTCACGGCCTCGGGATATTTCATCAACGGGTATCTCGTCCCCCTGATGAAGCACAAGAGAAACAATGTGAGCAGCCTGCTCATCGACCAGTTTCGATCCCTGGGCAAGGGGCAGAACCGGGACTTCCGCTTTGGCAACCTCAACCTCTGGATCATGGAACACGAGGGGCGGAAGCTGAAGGGCGTCTTTGTCGGTCCCAGGGCGGACTCCGATTCCGATGAAATCCTGAGCCAGGAGAAGCTCGATGAGCTTGACCTCGTCTCTTACCCATACTGTATCTATGCCGGGGAGGGCACGATCCTCTTTCCTGAGGAGCTCAGGTTCAGGAGAGCCTCGGCCGAGGCCTCCCGTTCCCCGGGGGAGTCGGCTGAACCTCAGCCTCAATCCCTTGCGGGACAGATCATCATCGAGCTGAGGAACGTGAGCATCTTCTATTCGAGCGAGCTCCATCCTGGCGGCTCGAGCTCGTTCTTCCAGCGCATGCATCTCGACCAGTGGACCATCACCTTCGATCCGGCCAGCAAGGCGAGGAGGGCGAAGAAGGGCAAGGAGCTCAACAATTGGGAACTCGGTTCCCTGCTGGCGGCGGCGCGGTCCGGTTCCGATGGAGAGGGCGGGGGGCGTTCGCCCAGGGAGGTTGGGCGGCTCGAGCTTGAATATCACGGCCGGTTCGCCCGCATGCTGAGCTGTGGTGTCTTCGCTCTGATGGGGGGGCTGATCGCCCTCTATCTGAACTCCGGCAACAGGCTTCTGCCTTTCTTCGTGTCCTGCGCAATCGTCCCGACCGTTTTTTATTCAGGAACCGCCATCGGGCAGCTTGCCGGGGATAAGGGCTTTTACCCCTGGCTGTTTATCCAGGCGGGGAACGTCATTCTCTGCGCCGCCATGGCCTGGGGTCTGTGGCGTCTTGAAACGAAGGTAGACAGGTAGGGTGAGCATGTCCATTTTCCAGAAGATCAAGACGAATTGCCCGGAGCTGACCGGCAGGTTTTCGCCTACCCTTGATCTCTACATCCTGCGCATGTTCCTGGCGGTATACGCGGTCAATCTTTTCAGCTTCTGCCTGATCTTCGTATTGATCGACCTGGTCGAGAACCTCGATAACTTCAATCGCCAGACGGGCTCCCCCGGCGAGCTCTTCCAGTTCGTGCTTCGCTATTACAGCATCAACCTGCCGATTGTTTTCTGCCAGGTGCTCGGCCCCATCGTCTGTCTCACCTCCGGGATCTTTACCCTGACGCTGCTGCAGCGATCCAACGAGCTGATTCCCATCCTCGCGAACGGCCGCAGCTATCGAAGACTCTTCGTGCCGGTCCTCTTCGCCGCCTGCCTGGTCTCGGTGGGAACCTACCTGGTCCAGGACTATTGGCTGCCGGGCACCCGGGAGGCCTTCAGGGAGATGGCCAGCAAGCGCAAGGGGCGCCTCGAGAGCCGGGACCTGAAGTACGAGGACACCCAGAAGGGCATCCTGATTCTCATCAAACGCTACCTCATCAACGAGAAGCGGGCCGAGGGAGTTCTCGTTCTGCCGACCAATCCGGGGAAGGGGCCCGATTCCGTCATTTCTGCCAGGCAGATGGAATGGGTGCAGCCCAGCCAGGGACGGGGCTACTGGCTGATGAAGAGGGGTTGGATTTCTCTCTACGAGCCATTTGAATTCCAGGCGGGAAGCCAGAGGTCGCGCCTGGTGACGGTGCCCCAGCCGGAGGTCGAAGGGGGGGCGGATCGATTGTCGGAATCCTTTATCGAGCAGGCTCTCGAGACAGTGCTCTCGCCGGAGGACCTGGAGGTGCGCGAGGCGGAGGTGGCGCATATGAGGCTCGCCGATCTGAGACGGAAGATGAGAGACACCGACGACCGGAGCTGGAGAAGCAAGTACTACTCACGGCTGTTCCATCCGGCTCACAACGTTCTCCTGTTGCTGCTGGGGCTTCCGGTCATCGTCTATTTCGGAACCAGCAATGTCTTTCTTGGCGCTTTTCTCTCCGCCTGCCTGGGGACAGTCTATTTTGTCATCGGGGCTTTCTGTCAGCAGCTTGGGGCCCAGGGGATTCTTCCCGCGGCGATCGGCTCGGCGCTGGGGCCGCTTCTATTCTTCGCTCTTTCCGTGACCTGGTGGCGGGATCTCCGCAGCTAGGTCGACTGGCGCTTGCGTTCTCGTCCAAGGTTGGTTATTACGGTCGTAGCGGTTTTTTCGCCAGCGCCGCGGCCCTGCCGCCGGCGATGCCCGGCCTTCCCGCTGGAGGGCTTGCGCTAAGTTGAATGAAGAGAGAGTGAAATTAGAGGAGAGAGCAGATGGATTCTTTCCAGGTGATTCTTGCGCAGTGGACCGGAGGTGTCGGCATCGCCTTCGCCGATGGAGCCTTCTTGATCGCTCTCGCCGAGCTTTCTCTGAATTCTCTCGATTCAATCCTGGCGCCCATAATGAAAATATGGGGAGGGCTGCCCGGCCTTATCCAGGCGCTGGTCCTTGTTGTTCTTTCGATCGTCTGCGCGAAGTTCGCTGCCTGGATTCTCTCCAGCTACGTAAGCCGCCTCGTCGGTAAAACCGAGACAACCATCGATGACGAGCTCGTTGAGCTGATGCATCGCCCGGTCTTCCTGGTCGTTCTCTTCCTGGGGCTTGGAATGGCCGCGGAGCAAGCCGGTCTGCCTGAGAACGGACTCTGGGTCACCCAGGCGATCCTCAAGACCCTGGGAATCATCGTCCTCGTCCTGTTCGCGATACGGGCCTCTCGCCTCATCCTGGATGCCCTGAGCAGGAACCAGGATCGTTTTCATCTCATCCAGTCGCGAACGCTCCCGCTTTTTTACAACATCTCCCTGTTGGTCATCATCGGAGCGGCGGTTTATTTCCTTTTTCTCTCCTGGAAGATCGATCCCACCGCCTGGCTGGCCTCGGCGGGAATCATCGGCCTGGCGCTGAGCTTCGCGGCCAAGGACAGCCTTGCGAACCTGTTCGCCGGAGCCTTCATCCTGGCGGATGCTCCCTACAAGATCGGTGATTTTGTCGTGCTCGATAGCGGTGAGCGCGGCCGGGTAACCCATATCGGTCTGCGCAGCACCCGTATGCTGACCCGGGATGATGTGGAGATCACCATTCCCAACGCGGTGATGGGCAATTCGAAGATTACCAACGAGAGCGGAGGTCCCTACGAGAAGGAGCGCATCCGGGTAAAGGTAGGGGTGGCTTATGGTACCGATGTCGACCGGGTGGAAGAGCTGCTGATCGCCATCGCGGTCTCTCATCCGGAGATCATGAAGGAGCCTGAGCCGCGGGTGAGGTTCAGGGCCTTCGGAGATTCGAGCCTCGATTTTGAGCTCCTCGGCTGGATCCAGGAACCCGTGCTGCGCGGCAGGTTACGCCATCTGCTGTGCAAGGAGATCTATAAGGCCTTCGCGGAGGAGGGGATCGAGATTCCCTATCCGAAGCGGGATGTCTACCTGCACGGGGACGCCGGAAGCCCGGCGGGCGATTGAGACCGGCTGTTCTTATCAGGCCAGCGCCTCTCGCAGCGCCTCGACCAGGCTCTCGGTGCCGGGGTTCGCGGCCTGTGCGGATACCTCCAGGCCCTCGCTCCTGACCGCCGCGCTGGTGGTCGGTCCCAGTGAGACGATCTTGACCGAGGGGGACTCGAGCAGCTTCCTGCCCCTGGCCCCGCAGATTCCGAGAAAACCGCTGAGAGCCGAGGGGCTGGCGAAGGTGACAGCATCGGGCGGTTCATCCCGGTTGAGCGCCTCGAAGAGTACCTCGGCCCGGGCCGGGTCTTCCTCACGGGTTTCGTAGATGGGGACCGAGGTGACGCGGATTCCCGCTTCCCTCAGCGCCGCGCCCAGCTCAGGCCGGGCAATGTTCGAGCCAGGAAGGAGCGCCCGGCTGTCTTCGCCAAGCAGTTCCTTTTCGATGAGTTCGCGGGCGAATCCGGCTCCGGCCGAGGCTCCGGCCACCAGGGAAGGAACGATTCCCGCTTCCTTCAGGCGTTCACCTGTAGCGCTCCCGATCGCCGCCACGGTACAGTTGGAGAGCCAGGAAGCCGCCGGGAAGCCGGCCTCAGAGCAGAGCGCCTCAAAGGTGTCAGCGGCTACTCGGCTGGTGAAGATCACGTGGGTGAAGTCGTCCCTTCTTGCGATCGCCTCTTTCCAGGGGCCGGCATCTGCCGGCCTCGAAAAACGGATCGAGGGAACCCGGAAGACCTTCGCGCCGAGCTCCTCCAACCTGGAGCTGAGCTCCGCCGATCTGGCTTCGGGGCGGGTTACGACGATGGTCCGGTCCTGGAGGGCTTTTTTGTTCATTGCCCGCCGTTGTCCTGGTTTTCGATGAGGGCCGATCCGCCTCCTTCGAGGAGCTCATCAGCCAGTTCGGCTCCCAGCCGAGGTCCATCAATCGTGGAACCCTCTCGCTTCGCCCGCAGGCAGGTGGATCCATCCTCGCTGGCGAGAACTCCCTCGATCACGATGCTGGCACCCTCGATGCGTGCCAGGGCGCCTGCGGCGACCTGGCAGCCTCCGCGAAGCCGCCGCAGGAAGGAACGCTCAGCCAGGATCGTTTCATGGCTGGGCTGGTGATCCAGCGCGAGCAGCTGCTCACGGAAGCGGTCATCATCTTTTCTGCAGACGAGGGCGAGAGCTCCCTGTCCCACTGCGGGCAGGATGACGGAGGTGTCTACCAGCTCTGTGATGAGCTCCTCTTTGCCGAGCCGTTTCAGGCCGGCCTGGGCGAGGATTGTGCCTGCGAGTCCTTCCCGCGAGATTTTCTCCAGCCGCGTGTTGACGTTTCCGCGCAGGGGTACGATCTCGATGTCCGGACGCCAGGAGAGCAGCTGCGCCTTGCGGCGCGGACTTCCGGTGCCGACCCTGGAGCCTGGTCCGAGCTCGGAGAGGTTCTCTCCCGTCGCGCTGACAAAAGCATCGAGCGGACTCTCCCTGGTAGGTATCGCGATGATCTCGAGATCCGGATGATAATCCGATGGCAGGTCCTTGAGGCTGTGGATGGCTCCATCCAGTTCTCCAGTCAGCAGCGCTTCGTCGATCTCCCGGCTGAAGACGCCTGTGCCGATCAACGGGATTTCCTGCTCAGGGAAATTTTCGGCGCTGGTCTTGATGACCGCGATCTCGGGCTCGAGGGCGGCATCGGCTGACAGGAGGGCCTGTCGAACCCATTCAGCCTGCCAGAGAGCCAGGGGGCTGCCCCTGGTGCCGAGCCTGAAGGTTCGCGAACTCATTCTTGTCGATTCTCCATGAGGACGTGAGAAGATCATTACCGGGCTGGTAAGAACCGTTCCCGGTTCGCCGCGGCAGGCGTATCACAACCTGTTCTTACTTGGGCAGGAAGAGTTTTTTCAGGAACGCGGTCTCATCCTTGCTGAGCCCCTGCATATCGCGGATCGACTTCAGGCGTTCGATCGGGAAGTAAATCAGCTTGTTGACAAGGCTGCGCGTAAGCTTGTCGACCGCTTCGTGTTGCTCGGGCGGGAAGGTCTCCAGCGAGTTCTGCAGCTCGCCCCTGCGGATGATCTCGAAGCGCTCGATGAGATGGCGAATTACGGGGTCCACCTCGAGGTAGTTCAGCTGACTGTAGAATACGTCGATCTGTTTATTGACGATCTCTTCCGCTTTCGAGAACTGCTCGTGGCGGCTGGAGAGATTGCCCTGGATCACCCCGTTGAGGTCATCGATATTGAAGAGGTGAATATTTTCGAGCTCACCGCTTCGCGGTTCGATATCACGCGGCACTGCGAGGTCGATGATGACCAGCGGCCGCGAGCCCCTCTGTTCCTGGATCGCGCGCAGGGTCTCGGCGGTGATGATCGGCTCGACCGAGCTGGTCGAAGAGATGATGAGCTCAGCGGAGGCGATCGTGCCTGGGAGGTCGTCGCCAAGGGCGAGAACCCTGGCCTGCAGCTCGCCGGTCTCGGGCTTGATTTCTTCGAGCATCGCCTCTGCGGACTCGGTGGTCCGGTTGACCACCGTAAATTTTCGCAGGTCATGTTCGATGAAGGCCCGGGCCGTCAGGCTGGCGACCACCCCGGATCCGATGAGAAGAGCCTCTTTTCCTTCAAGTTTCCCCAGGACATCTGAGGCAAGCCGGAGGGCCGCCTGCCCGGGAGTGATGCACCCTTCGGATATCGAGGTGGAGGTCCGGACCTTCTTGCCGACCTTGAGCGCCTCGGGAAAGAGACGCCTGAACATTTTTCCACTGGCGCTGTTTTTTTCCGAGAGTGCGTACGCTTCCTTGAGCTGCCTGAGGATCTCTGTTTCTCCGATGATCATTGAGTCGAGCCCACCGGCCACCCGGAACAGGTGTTTGACGGCGTTTTCCTGCCGGTAGAGATAGAAATGATCATCGCCGCCGGAATTCACGTCGTCTTCGCCAAGGTAGAAGTTGGTCAATTGGCGGAAGGCATCGGCTTCCTCGTTGAGGTTCCTGGCCAGGCCGCTGGAGGCGGGAATGACGCTGTAAAACTCAGTGCGGTTGCAGGTCGAAAGGATGAGGTGTTCGGAGTCCGCTATCTCGGAGCTGATCCGTTCCAGGGCCTGCTCAGATTCTCCAGATGAGAGCGCCCACCGTTCCCTGATGCCCACAGGCGCTGTTTTATGATTCAGTCCGAATACAATGAGTTCCATCGGAGCTCGTTAGTGAAACCTGGATGTTGAGTATGCCTGTACCTCTGGGGCCTTGCGGATGGGTCCGAAGGGAAGAGGCAACCATTTAGCATAACAGGAAAAAAGCCGCATCCTGCCTTTGTTTTGACGGCACAGGCATAAAAACCGGCGGAAGCGGCCAAAGGGGTTCCGGCCCGGGGGCAGGTTTATCGGATGTATGGGCGGCGCGGTTTTCAGGTCCGGCCGCGGCCGGGGCGGGGCTCTCGGAATCTTCCTGGAGATTGATTTGATTCCAGGCAGTCGATTTTCTTGACCTGTCCAGTTAGAGAGACCATAAAGGCAGGTCATGCAGAAGTCTGAGGCGGAGGAAAACGTGATGGGTGAACATAAAACAGGGTCCTCCCGTTTCCTGGAGGCCGCGCGCTGTCGCAATAGCGGGCGGCCCCCGGTCTGGTTGATGCGACAGGCCGGACGCTACCTGCCTGAGTACCAGGCCATCAAGAAGAACCATTCCTTTGTCGAGATGTGCTCAGACCCGGAGCTGGCGTTTGAGGTTTCGATGCAGCCCTACCGGCTGTTCGGCCTTGATGCCGTGGTGGTCTTTTACGACATCCTCTTCCTGGCCGAGGCCATGGGAGCGCCGCTTGAATATAATCCCGGGCCAAGATTTCTCGAGCCCCTGCGGACAGCGCAAGCCATCTCCGCCCTGGAAGATCCCGACCCTGCCGGGCATACGGCGCCCGTCCTGGAGACCATCGCGCGGCTGCGGGCGGAGCTTCCTCCGGAGGTCGCCGTGCTCGGCTTCGCCGGATCGCCGTTCACCATGGCCGCCTATCTCGTGGAGGGGAATTTCAGCCGAAGCGGGGAATGGATCAAGCGCCTGATGAACCAGGATCCGGAGCTGCTGCATGCCTTGCTGGCCTCCCTGGCAAAAGCTACCGGAAGCTATCTGCGCGCCCAGTTGGAAGCCGGAGCCGATGCCGTGCAGCTTTTTGATACCTGGGCGGGCCTGTTGAGCGGGGAAGACTATCGGCGCTTTGCGCTGCCGTACCAGGAGGCGGTCTTTGCCGCGATCGCCGATTCGGGAGCTCCGGCGATTCTCTATGTTAACGGAGCCTCCCATCTCCTCGATGAGATGTCATCGAGCGGCGCGGGGGTGCTCAGTGTTGACTGGCGGACCAGCCTGCGCGAAGCGCGCGGGAAGCTTGGGCCGGAGATCGGTCTCCAGGGGAACCTTGATCCATCGCTCCTGTTTGGAGCTGCGGAGAATGTTCGAATTAAGACGGATGAGATCCTGGATGAGATGTCAGGGGATCCGGGCTTTATCTTCAATCTCGGGCACGGGGTGCTGCCTGAGACCCCGGTAGAATCTGTCCGGGCCCTGGTGGAAACGGTGCAGGCGCGCGCTGGATAAACGAAATGGAAGGATGAACTGACGATGGATTCAAGCGTTGATATGTTCGAGCGGGCTCAGCGGGTGATTCCCGGCGGAGTAAATTCCCCGGTGAGGGCTTGCGACTCGGTGGGCGGGAAGCCGGTCTTCTTCAGGGAGGGCCGAGGCAGCCGCCTGGTCGACGTCGATGGCCGGGAGTACGTCGATGTGATGGGGTCCTGGGGACCGTTGATCCTCGGGCACGCGCATCCTGACGTTGTCTCGGCTGTATGCGACGCGGCCCGGGGCGGCACCAGCTTCGGAGCCTGTACCGCCGCCGAGGTGGAACTGGCGGAGCTGATCACCTCGCGTTTCAGCTCGGTTGAGAAGGTGCGGCTGGTCAGTTCCGGGACCGAGGCGGCCATGTCGGCCCTGCGCCTGGCCCGCGGAGCCACCGGCAGAGACGAGGTTGTCAAGTTCGCCGGTTGCTACCACGGCCATGCCGATTCCTTTCTCATCCAGGCCGGCTCCGGGGCCCTCACCCTCGGGGTTCCCTCGAGTCCCGGGGTTCCCGCCGACCTGGCGAAGCTGACCCACCTGGCACGCTTCAATGATCTTGATAACGTACGGAAGATCTTTGAGGAGGCGGGAGCATCGATCGCCGCCCTGATTGTGGAGCCAGTCGCCGGAAACATGGGGGTGGTGCCGCCGGCTGAAGGCTTCCTGGCAGGCCTGCGGGAGATCTGCGATGAACATGCCGCCTTGCTCATCTTTGACGAGGTGATCACCGGCTTCCGGGTGAGCGCGGGAGGTGCCCAGGAGCGCTACGAGGTCGTCCCTGACCTGACGGTTATGGGTAAGGTCGTCGGCGGAGGATTGCCGGTGGGAGGCTTCGGCGGTCCGGCGAAGCTCATGGACCAGGTCGCTCCCGAGGGACCGGTCTACCAGGCGGGCACCCTGTCGGGGAATCCGCTGGCTACCGCGGCCGGACTGGCAACCTTGAGGGCGCTTGGCGAGGAAGGAATCTACGAAACCCTCGAGCGTTCAGGCGCCGCTCTTGCCGCCGGGTTGGAGGCAGCGATCGCATCTGCTGGAGTGACGGCGAGGGTTCAGCGGGTCGGTTCGATGATGACGCTCTTTTTCAACGAGTCGCCGGTAGCGAGCCTGGATTCCCTGGATGGTGTTCGTACGGATCTCTACGCCAGGTTTTACCAGGGCATGCTCGAGGCGGGAGTCACCCTGCCGCCGAGCCAGTACGAGGCGTTTTTTGTCTCAACGGCGCACAGCGAAGAGGATATCGGCAAGATCTCGGCGGCCGCGGAGACCGTGCTCAGCTCTCTTGCCGGGGTCTGAAGCCTGGCTGGCGCCGCGGAGTTTGCTTCGGCCGGAGATTCTCAACTATAATCGTCGCTGTAGATTCACCTCCCGGGGGGTCCCAGCAACCCGGATGTCCCATTCGCCTGGAGAACAGACAGATGCTTGATCAACTTCAAAAAGCCGGCGGGAATCTCGCCGGTTCAATTCATCGAGGCCTCCTGGCCGGTCTCCTTCTCGTCGTAGCGACCCAGCTCCCGGTTTTTTCCCAGGCTGAAGGAGGCAAGGATTCTACGCCAGGGCCGCAGGAGGAGACCTCCAGTCCAAAACCTTCCTATGACCTGGTTGGCTGGGGGCAGCTCAAGCCCGTCAAGGGCAATGAAGGGTTCTACGATTTCTCCTGCACAGCCCGCGAAAAGGGCCGCTGGAAGAAGCAGAAGGTCTTCGTGAAGCTCTCCGATGGCCTGAAGGTGCTGGCCGACCGCAGGGTCAAGCTGACCGAGTTCAAGAAAGATGACAAGGCCTACGTGCTCGGAAAGAATCGTGAGGATACCAGTGTCAATCCCATGGGTCTGAGCTTTACGGACTACCGGATCATCGGGGTGCAGGCCGTGCTCAAGGGTAGCGGCATCAAGGTCAACAAGGACTACCGTGATCGCAGGGACAAGGCCGTCAGATGGCTTGATACGCAGGTCGAGACCAGCGACGGCCAGCTCAAGGTCACCTTCTTCGAGCAGAAGGGCTACCGGGTGGAGGCGGACAAGAGGACCCTGTTGATCAACCGCGCGCCGGCCGAGGCAGAG
Organism: uncultured bacterium; assembly: GCA_913042995.1. Lineage (GTDB taxonomy): Bacteria > Planctomycetota > UBA8108 > UBA8108 > UBA8108 > UBA8108. The sequence continues at coordinate 16,436 of CAJWMA010000034.1, forward strand.
CTCATCACCTCCAACTCCAGGGGGATCTACGCCTTCGTGCTGGGAAAGAAGAGCGAGGAGCATCCCGATACCGGCAAGAAGTCGGATAAGAAGAAGTCGGTCTTCTCCACCAACAGGGTGATTGTCCTGGACCTCACCGCGCTCAAGCTTGGCCTTTACCAGAAGCTCTACAATTGAACCGGAGCCTGCCCCGGGCTGCGGCGTCAGCCGGACTGGAGAAAGTTTCCGAGGTGCTGGTTGATCTGGCCGGTCTCGAGGAGGAAAGCATCGTGCCCGTAGCGGCTCTCCATCAGCTGCAGGTCCACCTCCAGCCCTGCCTCGATGAGGGCCGCGTGAAGCTCCTTCATGTGGGGGATGGGGACAAGAAAGTCCGAGTCGATCGATAGCAGCAGGACCCTGGTTTCGCAGCCGCTGAAGGCTGCGGCTACGGAGTCGTGCCCGGCGGCGATGTCGAAGAGATCCATGGCCCTGGAGAAATACAGGTAGGTGTTGGGGTCGAAGCGGACCACGAATTTCTTTCCCTGGTGGTCGAGGTAAGACTGCACCTGGTAGAGACCCTCGAGGAAATGAGGCCTGGGATCTTTGACATCCCGTCCGAAGCGTTCGTTGAACTCTTCGGGGGAGCGGTAGGTGATCATGCCGATCTTTCGCGCCAGGGCGAGTCCCGCCTCCGGGAAGCTGTTCTCATCGTAGAGTCCACCGGCGTAGCGAGGGTCAGAGAGGATCGCATCGCGCTGGATGGAACGCAGGGCTATGGTGAAGCTTTCGCTCCTCGGCGGTGTCGCCAGGCAGATGGCGCGGTCGACCTGCCGGGGGTGGTCCTGCATCCAGTGCAGGATCAGCATTCCTCCCATGGACCCGCCTAACAGGGTGACGGGCTGGTCGATTCCGAGGCCCTCGAGGAGCAGTCTCTGGGCCTCGACCATGTCCCTGAGGGTTACCTGGGGGAAGCCCGCGGCGTAGGGGGCTCCAGTGCCCGGGTCGAGGCTTGTCGGCCCGGTGGTTCCGTAGCAGCCTCCGACGATGTTGGCGCAGATCACGTGGTAACCGCCCATGCGCAGCGGTGATTCCTCACCGTAGAGTTCTTCCCACCATCCAGCCTCCGGATTTTCCGCGGAGGAAAAGGCGTGGCTGGAACCGGAGAGCGCGTGCAGGATGACGACGACATTGTCGCCTTTGTCCGAGAGCTCCCCCCAGGTTTCGTAGGCGATCTCGAGCTCGGGCAGAATCTGTCCGTTCTCAAGGGGAAATTCTTTTTCCGAGCGCCATCTTTTTGCGGGAAGTGATTGTGCTGCCATGATCCAGCAAAGAGTACCCAATGGGGCTTTACTTGTCAGCGAATCTCCCCGGGGAGCTTCATTTCTTTTACACGGAACTGTAAGGCATCGTGCTGGTCAGCTATACTGACACTGTCAATGGAGGATGAATGGCTGATCCTATTCAAGAAGAAGTTACCGGTTACAGGCAGTTCCAGGGAGGCTGGGTTCATGAGACCGCCCAGCTCGGCGAAGGCGTCGAGCTTTCTCCCGGCGCGGTTGTCGGGGCCTCCGTCACGGTGGGGGATGGGTGTCGGATTGGCGAGAACGCTGTGGTCAAGGGGCCCGCTGTTCTTGGCCGGGAGAACCTGATCTATCCCTGCGCGGTGATCGGTGGCGCTCCCCAGGATCTCAGCTACCAGGGCGAGTCTACCGGACTGCAGATCGGAGACCGCAATACCTTCCGCGAGGGTGTTACCATCAACCGGGGAGCTCCCAAGGGTGAGGGAGTCACCAGGATCGGCAATGACAACCTCTTGATGGCGGCCTGTCACGTGGGACACGATTGCTGCGTCGAGGACAACTGCGTCTTCGCCAATTCCGTGCTGCTGGCGGGGCATTGTCACGTGCAGTCAAACTGCACCATCGCGGGGAACTCGGCTGTGGGTCAGTTCAGCACCCTGGGGAGATTTTCTTTCATCGGGGGACTCGCGGGAGTGCGTAAGGATGCTGAGCCCTTCCTGAGGCACGATCGACGTTCTGATTCCATCAGCGCGACCCCTTTCTCTGTGAACACGGTGGGGGTGTCTCGCGGTGGTTTCAGCGAGGAGGCGATTTCCGCGCTGAAGAAAGCCTTCTCCATTCTCTTTCGTAAGGAGCGAGGTTCTCCTCTCGATGCCCGCTGCGCCCTGCTTGCCGAGAAGGGGCTGCTGACCGAAGAGGTAGAGGAATTGGTCGAGTTCATGCGTCGCAAGGCCGCCTCTCCTTCCGGCCGCCATCTCGACTTAAAGCGTCACTGAGCACTCGCCTCCGCACCGCTTGAGAGCAAGGGATCGCTTGCGCGGGCCAGGCTGCCTCACTTGTTCTTGCCGCCTCGGCCTCCTCCGCGCCCCCGGCGACGCCTGCGGCGTCGGCGTCTTTTCGGGGCCCTGCCTGTCGAGTCCTCAGAATCGCCGTTTTGAGCCCTTTTTGCCTGCCGCTTGCGTTCATTTTTCTGGACGGTTCTGCTCCACTCCAGCAGCATTTCCGGCCGCTCTCCGGTCGATTCAACTTCGAGTTCAAGGCAGTCGAGAACATCGCGGGAATAGTTCTTGTCGAGTTTCTTCCCCGGCGTTCGGGCTTTTCTGAGCAGGTGATTGAAGGTGCTGAGGTTTCTCGCGATCTGCAGGATCCTCTCGGTGTCCCGCCTGGAGACCTGGATGGCTGCCGTGCTTTTCTGGAAGTTATTGCGCAGCTGCTTCATGGCCAGCGGAGAGATCCGCTGGTTCGCGTCCCAGAGTTCCTCCTCGGTAAAGAGGGTGGTATAGAGGAGCATGGAAAGGGAGATGGGCGAGGAGAACTCGCTGCCGCCGCGAACGCGGTCGTCGAGAGTTTTGATTCTGCGCCAGAAAGGATGAGCGCTTCCCGAGTCCAGCAATTGAGCGTAAAGGACAGGCAGCAGATCTCCCATGAGATGCGCCTGGAGGATGGCCTTGAAAAAAGGAGTGGCCGAGCCGCTGCGGAGATCCTTGAGCAACTCCTCGAGGAGACGGGAAGAATTGGCCTGCAGGATGTCTGAGTGATTTCGAATGATCGAGTCCATTGTCCGATCTTCAATTCTGAAGCCCGTCCGCGCCGCATGGCGCAGGGCTCTCAACATCCTGACGGGATCTTCGGCAAAGCTGAGGTCCGGCTCCGAGATCATGCGAACGATTTTCGACTTGAGGTCCTTGACCCCATCAACGTAGTCGAGAACGGAAAATGTTTTGAGGTCGTAGAAGAGGCCGTTGATAGTCAGGTCCCTGCGCCGGGCATCTTCCTGGGGAGTTCCATAGGCGTTGTCTCTGAGAATGATTCCGCTTTCGGAGCGGACAATCCCCTTGGTTGATTTCTCGGCCTTGGCCGCGCTCTGGCGGAAGGTGGCGACCTCGATGACTTTTCCATCGTGGAAGTAGATATGACCGATTTTGAAACGCCGGCCAATGATCCTGCAATTACGAAAGATCTTCCTGAGTCTCGATGGCGTCGCATCGGTGGCGATGTCGTAATCCTTGGGGGTCTTGCCAATATAGAGATCTCTGACCGCGCCTCCGACCAGGTAGGCTTCATGGCCGTGCTTGTTCAGGCGATGCATGACCCTGATCGCATCCTTGTCGATATTCTTCCGGGAGATAGGATGCCCGGCGCGCGGGATGATCTTCTCATAGAGAGGAGCTCCTGCGCCGTCGGTGTTAGGACGTTTGTTTTTCAAGGCCACGATTAGATTCGCCGCCGCGGCGATCATCTTCCTTCGGTTTGTGAAGAGGGGGGATGGTATCAGGGGCTTCCACTGAACTCAATCCCGTCCGATCTGGCAACGGCCAGCTTCTGCATTGGCTCAGGAACTATTTTTTCGCTCATAAGTAGAGTAAATCAGCCATCCATCGCTGATGGGGAGAAAATGGATCCTTGACTGAACTACATCTTGTAGTAGTGTGACGTTTCTCGCGGATTATGTAGTGTTATTCGGGAGAATCTCCCACGAATGTTTTTCGTTCGGTGAGGTTGGCCGGTTGAAGGAGTTTCGGTTGGGCCGGTAATTTTACGGGCTCCCCGGTTACTCGGTTTTCAGGATCGGCTGGGAGATTTTGTTGCGAGTTTACCTCTGTGCGGGCCGCATCTGCCGGCCGCCGTCGGTCTTCTTCGAGGGTTGAGACACCCCCGGGCGCCGGCGCCACAACGGGATGCTCGGTAGGTTGGAGTTTTTTTTGGAGGGTGGCTTCTCGGGGCCGCAAGTTGGTCGGACCCCGATGCGAGGATGGTGTCGCTTTTGTGGTCGGTGCCGTTTTGCATGAGTCCCTTCCGTCATTTAAGCGGAGGTGAAGAGGATCGAGTTAGCCTGTTAGGATACCGTCCTGGCGTGCAGGTAGGGTCAGCCATGAAGCGCGGACCCTGAAGATCGAGATGCGAAGAGGAAAAGTCGTATCGCTCTCGGCAACTTGGACGTGGAGGCCGGTTCTTCTCCTGGTGGAGAGAAACGGGCTGGTGGTTCAGAGATAAGGAAGCTGGTGGTATTCAAGAATTCCCGATGGTTTTTCCAGCGGGAGGGTCGCTCAGTCTCTGGTGTTCTTCTCGAATGCCGAGGCCTGGCCCGGCGGCGCATTCTTTAAGAG